>DASXXY010000001.1:0-4601 GCA_036502805.1 Gaiellales bacterium
CGTCGAGATGGAGGCCGCGGTGCTGTTCACGATCGCCGCGCTGCGCCGCATCCAGGCCGCGTGCCTCCTGACCGTCTCCGACATCATCGTCGAGGGCGAGTTCATCCGGATCAGCGACGCCGAGCTCAAGGCGGCCGTCGACAACATGACCGAGCTGGCGATCCGCGCGGCGCTCGCGAAGGCCAAGAGCTGACGCCCGACGCGTACGTGATCGTCAACCCGGCGGCGCAGAACGGCGCCGCCGGCCGTCGCTGGCCGCGTCTCGCCGAGCACGCGCGCGGCCTTGGCCTCGAGCTCGAGCCGGTCTTCACCGAGGCGCCCGGCCACGCGATCGAGCTCGCGCGCACGGCCGCGGCCGACGGGCGCCCGCTGGTCGCGGCGCTCGGTGGCGACGGCACCGTCAACGAGGTCGTGAACGGGCTCGCCGAGAGCGGCGCCGGCGGTCCCGAGCTCGCCATCCTGCCGTTCGGCACGGGGCGCGACACGATCCGCACCTACGGGATCCCGAAGCGCGCCGAGAGGGCGCTCGAGCTGCTGCGCGGCGGGCGGACGCGCACGATCGACCTGGGGCGCGCGACGTTCCAGGCGAGCGGCGGCGGCGAGGGCTCGCGCTGGTACATCAACATCGGCTCGTGCGGACTGACCGGCGCCGTGGCCGAGCGCGCCGAGCGCACCTCCAAGCGGCTCGGCGGCACGCCGTCCTTCCTCTACGCGACGGTGGCGACGTTCGCCGCCTGGCGCAACGTGCCGTTCACGGTGCAGGCCGACGACGAGCCGCCGCTCGAGCTCGTCGCCAACAACGTCATCTGCGCCAACGGCCGGGCCTTCGGCGGCGGCATCCGCGTGTGCCCGCAGGCCGAGCCGGACGACGGCCTGCTCGACGTCCTCGTGTGGGGCGACGTCGGCAAGCTCGACCTCGCGCTCAACCTGCCCCGGCTCTACCGCGGCACGCACCTCGGGCACGCGAAGGTGACGGTCCTGCGCGCGCGCCGCGTGCGCGTCGAGCCGTCGCGCGCGCTGCCGCTCGAGCTCGACGGCGAGCTGCCCGGCACGACGCCGGCGACGTTCGCGGTCGTGCCGGCGGCCCTGCGCCTGCGCGTCCCCGCGTAGCACGGGCGACGATCGGCTCAGGCGACGATCTGCACCGGCGTGCCCGCCGGCACGGCGTGCAGCAGCTTCAGCATCTGCGCGTTGCGCACGCGCACGCAGCCGTTCGAGACGGCCTCGCCCACGCTGCGCGCGTCGTCGGTGCCGTGGATCGCGACCGGCCCGCCGCGCGCCCAGCCGGTGAGCACGGGCGAGAAGCTCGAGAGGCCGAGCGCGCCGGGCCCGTAGGGGCCGCCGCCGCTGCGCAGGTAGAGCCGCTCGAAGACGTAGAACGAGCCGGTCGGCGTGGGCGTGCCCGCGCTGCCGACCGCCGTCGTCAGCCGCAGCCGCTCACGGCCGCTCTCGTAGGCGATCAGCCTGCGCTGGCTGAGATCGATGTGGATCCGCCAGCGGACGACGTAGGGCGCGAGCCCGGCGGCCGGCACCCAGCCGCGCACCCCGTTCGGGCGGATCGGCAGGTCGACCTGGTACCACGAGGCCGCGCAGCCGGCCCCGACGACGCGCCTGCGCACGAGGAAGACGCGCGTCACGCCCTCGGGCGTGCGCGGCCCGAACGTGCGCACGGCCGGCGCGGTGAGGCTCGGCGCCGTGCGCGCCGTGAGGCTGCCGCGCGAGAGCTCGACCGCCATGTGGACGTTCGTCGCGCCGACCGGCTCGACCGCGCCGACCGTGCACGCGGCGTGCGCTGCCCCCGGCGCCAGCGCGGCGCCGCAGACCGCGGCGAGCGTCAGCGCGAGGCGAAGCGGTAGAGCTGTCCCTGGCCCGAGCACACGTACAGCATGCCGGATGCGTCCTGCCCGAACGAGACGATCGACTTCACGCCCGCAGCCGTGACGACGCTCGAGACGTCGCGCGGGGCGCCGCCGGAGGTGCCGAGCGTCCACAGCTTGCCGGAGCAGTAGTCGGCGTAGACGTAGCGGCCGCTGAGGCCGGCGATGTGCGTGCCGCGGTAGACGTAGCCGCCCGTGATGCTGCAGCCCTCGGAGTGGTTGTACTCGGCCACGGGCGAGGTCAGCGTGCCGCCGGCGAGCGGCGTGTCGGTCGCGAAGTCGTGCATGCCCTCGTAGCGGTTCCAGCCGAAGTTGGCGCCCGAGACGCCCTTCTTGAGGTGGTCGACCTCCTCCCAGGTGTCCTGCCCGACGTCGCCGATCCAGAGATCGCCGGTCGCGCTGTCGAACGAGTAGCGCCAGGGATTGCGCAGGCCGAGCGCCCAGATCTCCGGCCGGTAGCCCGCCTTGCCCACGAACGGGTTGCCCTTCGGGATGCCGTAGGGCAGCGAGCCCGTGCGCGTGCTCGGATCGATGCGCATCAGCTTGCCGAGCAGGACGCCGGGGTTCTGGCCGTTGCCGTGGGCGCCGTGCTTGTCGCCGCCGCCGCCGCCGTCGCCGTCGCCGATGTAGAGCATGCCGTCGGGGCCGAACTGCAGCTGGCCGCCGTTGTGGTTCGACTCGCTGTCCGGGATCTCGAGCAGCTGGCGATGGCCGGGCCGGATCGTCGCGGCGCCCTTACGCGCGTGCAGCTCCCAGACGACCTCGTTGCCCTGCTTGTTCGTGAAGTAGACGTAGAGCTTGCCGGTCTGCTCGAACCGCGGCGAGAACGCGACCGAGAGCAGGCCCTGCTCGCCGCCGGAGACGACGTAGCGGGTCAGGTCGGCGTACGGCTTCGCGCTCACCTTGCCGTTCAGGATCGTGCGGATCGTGCCGCCCTGCTCGACGACGAAGAGCCGCTTGTCGCCGGGCGCCGACGTCACGTAGACGGGCGAGCTGAGGCCGTCGGCGACCTTCGCCAGCCGGAACGGCGGGGCCGCCTGCGCGGTCGCGGAGACGAGCGATGGCGTCGCGAGCGCGGCCAGCGCGAGCAGGAGTCGGAGCCTCATGCCCCTCAACGTACACGGGTTCGGCAACGACGCCCGGACGCGCCGGCAGCCACGTGGCGCCAGACCTCGCCACCCCGCGGGTCGGGCCCGGCCGGCCGAGGCCGGGCGCCGTCCGGCGCCGCGAGCGGGGCGGTGCGCGCGGCCGAGGCTCTACCGTCGGCGGCTGGATGGAGCGCATGCGAGCTGTCGGCGACGCGGGCCTCGAGGCCTGGTGCGAGGCCTGGAACGACGGCGGGCGCCTGCTGCCGCGCGCGCCGGCCGACCTGCGCCACGAGAGCGCATGGCTGGGGCCGTGCGAGCGCTACGCGCTCGGGCCCGCCGACCGCCCCGCGGCCGTGGGCGGGCTGCGCCGCCACTTCGCCTTCGGCCAGGCGACGCGCCTCGCGCTCGACCTGCGCGTGCGCCCGGCGCTGCGCGGCCGCGGGCTCGGAGGATCGTTGCTCGTGCAGCTACGCGCTCGCGCCCGCGAGCTCGGCGCCGAGGTCGTGCGCGCCTACGCGCCCGGCGACGATGCGGCATGGGACGCGCTGGCATTCCGCCATCACTTGCAAGAAGTCGAATGTGATCGCTATCTCTTGCTAGAAGTCGATCGCGCAACTACCACTGCCGGCGACGGCTCCGCCGTGCGGGCGCTCGCCGACGAGGCGGGCGCGGCCGAGCGCGACGCCTGGCAGCTCGAGCAGCGGCTGCACGCCGCGCTCGACACGAGCGCGGCGCACGTCCCCGAGAGCTTCGAGCGCTGGCGTGCGCGCGTGCTCGAGGCGCCGGGCAGCAGCCCGGCGACCGTGCTCGTCACACGGGACTCCGGTGGCGGCCTCGCGGGCATCTGCGCCCTGCGCGTCTGCGCCGCCGACCCCGCGACGGTCTACCACGGGTTCACGGGCGTGGACGCCGCGGCGCGCGGACAGGGCCACGGCCTCGCGCTCAAGCTCGCGGCGATCGAGTGCGCCCGCGGGCTCGGCGCGCGCCGGATGATCGCCGACACGAGCCCGGCGAACGTGGCGATGCTCGCCCTCAACGAGCGCCTCGGCTATCGCGCAGTGCTCGACGTCCGCAACCTCGAAGGATCTCCGTGAGCGAGTTCCGCATCGATCTGCGCGTGCGCTTCGCCGAGACGGACGCGATGGGGGTCGCCCACCACGCCGCCTACCTGCCGTACCTCGAGACGGCCCGCGTCGAGTACCTGCGCGCGCTCGGCCATCCCTACCGCGAGCTGCGCGAGCGCGACGGGATCGAGTTCGCGGTCGTCGGCGTCGACCTGCGCTACCACGCCCCGCTGCGCTTCGACGACGCCTTCACCGTCACGTGCGCGCTCGTCGCGCGGGCGCGCGCGACGTTCAGCCTCGCCTACCGCGCCGAGCTCGGCGCGCAGCTGATCCTGAGCGGGCGCACCCGGCACGCGGTGCTGGACCGCGAGAGCGGGAAGCCGCAGCGCCTGCCGGCGTGGCTGGCAGCCCTGCCGGTCGAGTCCGGTAGGGTGTTGCCGCCGGAGATACCGGAGTCAACCCCCTGAAATCGGAGCCGCGCATGCGCCGACTGCTCGTCAGCCTCGTCCTCACCGCCGCCATCCTCGCCCTGCCAGTGGCGAGCTACGCCGCGAGCCCCGTGCCGGTGAACC
>DASXXY010000002.1:0-7129 GCA_036502805.1 Gaiellales bacterium
GACGGGTTTCAGACCCCGATCGTGCACGCACCGCCGCCCCGACCCGCCCCCCGAAGCCCCCGCGCCACCCATGACTAGACTGCAGCGATGCGTCTACGAAGGCTCCTCGCAGCGGTCGTCCTGATGGCACTCGCGCCGGTCTCGGCGCAGGCGGCGGGCGGCGTCTGGACGCCGATCCGCGTCGCCCCGGCGGTCACGAAGGGCAGCGCCGACCTGCCGCAGATGGCGCTCGAGTCCGACGGCACCGCCGTCGCAGCGTGGTCGGAGAACAACAGCGTGCGCGCGGCGACGCGCCTTCCCGGCGGCACGTTCGGGGCCCCGCACGCGATCGGCACGAGCACCACCCTCGCAGTGCCCGACGCGACCGTCTCGGTCGGCCTCCGCGCGCTCGTCCTGCTGCACTCCCAGCAGGGCACCGGCGCCACGCTCGTCGCCTCGTCGGTCGCCGGCGCGTCGGTCGGCCCGCCCGAGCAGGCCGCCGCGACGACTGCCCCGATCACCGAGGCCGCCGCCGCGCTGCGCGCCGATGCGAGCGCGCTCGCGGTCTACGCCGTGGCGACCTCGCCGATGACGATCTCGAGCGCCGCGCGCACGCCCGCCGGCGGCTGGGCGCCCGCCGGCGACATCACGCTGCCGCCCACCGTGACGCTCGTCCAGCAGCTCCGCCTGCAGCCGCTCCCGAACGGTGGCGCCGTGCTGCTCTTCCTCGGCCAGGGCGCGGCCGCGGGCGACGTGCCGAGGCCGTACGCCGCGCTGCGCTCGGCCGCCGGCGTCTGGAGCGCCCTCGTCCCGCTCGACCCGGGCGCCACCACCGCGTCGGACGACCTCGGCCTCGGCGTCGACGCCGCCGGCAACGCCTACGCCGCCTGGAGCCTCGCGGACGGCCGCGTCCGCACCTCGACGATGCCCGCCGCCGGGGCGTTCACGGTCGCGGCGACCACCGCCACCGCCGCGCGCACGCCGCGCATCGCCGTCGCACCCGCCGGCGGCGGCGTGCTGCTGGCCTGGATCGACGTCTCGGGCGCGCCCGTGCTGCGCACCTCGGAGTGGACGGCCGCCGGTCTCGCGACGGCCGCCTCGACCCCGCTCCCGACGGCCGCCACCACGCTCGAGAGCCTCGCGCTCGGCGACACCACCGCCGCCTCGGCGATCGTCACCGAGTCGACGGGGGCCGGCGCGGCGCAGACCTTCGGCACGGACGTGCTCGAGCGTCCCGCGACGGCGACGCCGTGGGCGGTGCAGAACGTGCGCACCGGGCTGACCGAGCCCGTCGGCTCGCCGCAGCTCGCGATGAGCGCGCTCGGCGCGTTCGCGCTCTGGGTCGAGGGCAACGTCGTCGTCGCCTCCGGCACCGATCACGCGCTGCCCCGCGTGCTCGCGATCGCGAAGCCGAAGAAGATCGGGATCGGCGTGCTCGGCCCCTACTCCCTGCGCGCAACCGACTCGTGGTCGCCGATCGCCGACGTGACCTGGCGCTACGGCGACGGCACGACGGAGCGCGGCGCGAGCGTCCGCCACGCGTACTCGCACGCCGGCTCGTTCCACGTCACGGTGATCGTCCACGACGCCGCCGGCAACGCCGCGCAGCGCACCTTCGTGGTCGTCGCCGTGCCGCTCGCGAGCGCCGCGAGCGCGACCGCCACGGCACGCGGGCTGAGCGTCGGCGTGAGCTGCATGCCGTCGAACCCGAGCATCACCGGCACCGTGACCGCGGTCATCCCCGGCGCGAAGATCGTCGCCTTCCGCTGCTCCGTCCCCGGCAAGGGCACCGCGCTCGTCCCGGGCACCTCGGCGCGCGGCACGCGCGTCGTCGTGCGCGTCACGCCGGTCGACCTCGCCGGTCTGCCGCACCCGAGGGCCTCAACGCTCCCGACGCGATAGCGAGGGCCCGCGACCATACTCCGGTCGTGGAGCGCGTCACCGTCAGCGTGCCGGCCTCGTCGGCGAATCTCGGGCCCGGCTACGACTGCCTCGGGGTCGCGTTGCCGATGCGCAACCTCGTGGAGGTCGAGCGCCGCCCCGGGCCGCTCGCGGTCGACGTCGAAGGCGAGGGCGCGGACAGCCTGCCCTGCGACGCCTCGAATCTCGTCGTGCGCTCGTTCGCCGAGGTCTGGGACGGGCCACTCGACGGGCTCGCCTTCCGCATGCGCAACGAGGTGCCGCTGCAGTCGGGCACCGGCTCCTCGAGCGCGGCCATCGTCGCCGGGCTCGCGGCGGGCCTCGCGCTCCAGGGGCGCGCCTACGACAGCGACGCGCTGATCGCGCTGGCCGCGCCGCTCGAAGGCCACCCCGACAACGTCGCGGCCGCCATCGCCGGCGGCTTCACGGTCGCCATCGACGGCCCGGCGCCGCTGCTGCGGCGGATCGAGCCGCCCGCCGGCCTCGCGTTCGTGCTCGTCATGCCCGACCACGCGCTCGGCACCGAGGAGTCGCGCAAGTCGCTGCGGCCCGACGTGCCGCGCGCCGACGCCGTCTACAGCCTGCAACGGGCGGCGCTGCTCGTGCTCGCGCTCGCGAGCGGCGACCTCGCAGCGCTCCCGAGCGCGCTCGACGACCGCCTGCACCAGCCCGACCGCTCCGGCCTGACGCCGATGTTCTGCGACCTCCAGGAGCGGCTGCCCGAGCTCGGCGCGTTCGGCTGCACGCTCTCGGGCGCCGGCCCGAGCACGCTCCTGTGGGTGCGCTCGGCGGAGGCGGGGCGCATCGCGGCGCGCGTCGCGGCGCTGCTGCCGCAGGCCGGCGTGAGCGCGCTCGCGCCCGAGCCGCGCGGCGTGCTCGTCAGCTCTGCAGGCGCCTGAAGAGCGCGAGCGTCGCGGCGCTCAGGACGGCCGTCAGCAGCAGCAGGTGCGCGCTCGCGGCGAGCGTCGTCGTGACGGGCGCCGAGTCGAAGAGCGTCGCGCCGAAGGCCCGGGCGGCGGGCGCGAACGGCAGCAACTCGGAGACGTCGGCGGCGAGCGGCGAGACCGAGCGCGGCACGAGCCCGACGAGCACGATCGGCGTCACGAGCGCGACGCCCACGAGCGAGGCGGCGCGCAGGTCGCGGGCCGCAGCGCCGACGACGCAGCCGAGCGCGCCGAACGCAGCACCCGCGGCCGCGAGCGGGAGCAGGAGCAGCGGGATCCGCGACCAGGCCGCGCCCGACGACGAGACCTCGGCGGCGACGCCGAAGCCGAGCGCGAGCAGGATCCCGAGCGCGCAGCCGACGAGCGCGCACAGCACCACCTTCTCGCCGACCAGGACGGCCGGGCGCGCGCCGCTGCGCAGCAGCCGGGCGAGCACGTTCTCGTCGCGCTCGAGCGTCAGCACGGCGGCGCCCAGCAGGAGCGTCACGAACGCGAGCGAGATGCCGAGGCCATAGCTCTGCACCTGCGAGCCGAGCAGGTACGAGCGGCCGTTCGTCGACTGCTTGACGAGCTGCACCGGATGCGCGGTCGAGGCGAGCGCCTGGTGGGCGAGGCCGAGCGCGGCCGAGGCCTGGCCGGCGAAGGCGGTGATCGAGTCGAGCGGCTTCCGCGCCGGGCTGTCCACCGGCAGCTGCGCCTCCACCTGCCGGATGCGCGCGCCCGTGGCCCGCAGGCCGAGCACGTCGTAGCTGCGGCCCAGCGCCTGCGCCTTGCCGCCGCTCACGAGGATGTCGAGGAAGTGGCTGTTGGACTGGATGTACTGCGTCTGGATCTGGCTGTTGAGCGTGTACACGAACGACTGCGTCTCGCGCAGGATGCGATCCTCGTAGGCGTTGCGGTTCGTGAGCAGGAGCACGCTCGGGCTCGCGATCAGCGACGCCAGGTCGGAGACGAAGCCGCGCGGGACGATGATCGCGGCGACGACGTCGCCATGAGCCAGCGCCGTCTGCGCGCGCGGGCGCGTCATGGGCACGAGCTCGACCTGCTTGTCGGCCGAGCGCACGATGCGCCCGAAGTCGAACGAGCGGTCGCCGATGTGCACGATGTCGGGGATCGAGTCCTCGTTGACGAACGCCACGCGCGGGCGCGCGCCCTGGCCGCCGAGCACGCCGCCGACGAGCAGCGAGAGCACGAGCGGGTAGACGACGAGCACGACGAGCAGCGGCCGCGAGCGCGCGAGCAGCAGCAGGTCCTTGCGCAGCAGCAGGGCGAAGCGGCTCATGCGACGGCGCCCGAGCGCTCCACGAAGGCGACGAACGCGCGCTCGTGCCCGCCGGCCTCGTCGCTCGCGCCGGCCTCGCGCCAGAACGCGTCCTGCGGCCCGGAGAAGACGCAGCGGCCCTCCACCAGCACGAGCACGCGGTCGGCCGCGAGCCGCGCCTCCTCGACGTTCTGGGTCGCGAACGCGACGGCGCCGCCGCGCTCGCTGACGCGCTCGAGCAGCTGCCAGAGCGCGAGCCGGTGACCCGGGTCGAGCGCGGCGGTGGGCTCGTCGAGGAGCACGACCTGCGGGCGCCCGAGCAGGCCGACGGCCACGTTGACGCGCTGCGCCTGCCCCAGCGAGAGCCGCTCGACGGGCCGGTCGAGGGCATCGCCGAGCGCGACCGCGCTCGTCAGGTCGGCGATCTCCGCCGCGGCGTCCGGCACGTCCGCGAGGCGCGCGAAGAGCTCCAGGTTCTCGCGCGCGCTGAGCCGCCGGTAGAGCGCCGGGCGCTGCGGCACGACGCCGATCGCGCGCAGCTCGGGGCGCTCCACGGTGCCCTCCGACGGCTCGGCCGAGCCGCTCAGGAGCGACAGGAGCGTCGTCTTGCCGGCGCCGTTCGGGCCGAGCAGCGCGAGCCGCTCCCCCGCCTGCAGCGCGAGCTCGACCGGACCCAGCACGCGCCGTCCGCCGAAGCTCTTGACCAACCCCGCGCAGGCGATCAGCGGGGTGCGTGCGCTCACGCCGGCGTCGGCGGTTCGGACTCGATGCGCACGGGAACCGTGACGTCGAGCCCGCCGCCCGCGAAGCCGGTCGACGGCCACGGCTCGAGCCGGATCCGACGGTGCAGGAAGAGCACGATCTCGCGGCCCATGGCGAGCATCGGCAGCGCCAGTAACGCGCCCACGATGCCGTACAGCTCGGCGCCCGCGATGAGCGCGAAGATCACGAGCAGCGGGTGGGCGCCGAGCGCCTGGCCCATGACGCGCGGGACGATGACGTGGCCCTCGAGCTGGTGCACGCCGAGGTAGAAGAGGCCGACCCAGAGCGCGGTGTAGGGCGACTGGATCGCCGCCAGGCCGATCGCGGGGATCGCGCCGAGGATCGGCCCGACGTACGGGATGACCTCGGTCGCCATCGCCCAGAGCCCGAGGATCAGCGCGTACTGCGAGCCGTCGGGCCAGACGCCCGTGAGCGAGAGGATCTCGACGCCGATGCCCGAGCTCGCGCCGATCAGGAGCGACACCGTCGCCTGCCCGCGGACGTAGCGGATCAGCCCGCGCTGCACCTGGGGCCCGAGGCGGATGCCGTCCGCGCCGGGCGGGAAGACGCGATCGAGGCCCCGCGCGATGCGCGGGGCGTCGAGTAACAGGTAGATCGATATGACGAGCACGAGCAGCAGCTCGATCAGCCCCTGCACGACCTGGCTCGCGATCTGCTGGCCGATGTCGACGGCGCGCTTGGCGTAGTCGCCGACGCCCTTCTTCTGGATGTTCTGGACGAGCCGGTTGCCGATGTCCTTGACGTGCACGCGGCTCAGCCCGCGGCTGTCGAGCCAGGTCTGGAAGCGGTCGACGCGGCGCTCGGCGGACGACTCCTTCTGGCCGGGCTGCTTGTCGAACTCCTTCGAGACCGTGTCGCTCGCCGAGGTGACCTGATCCACGGCGGCGACGCCCGCGAGGCCGATCGCGCCGACGATCACGGTCGCGAGCGAGAGATACACGATCAGGACGGCGAGCCCGCGCGGCAGGCGCAGCGACGTGAGCGTCGAGACGAGCGGGTTGAGCAGCATCGCGATGATGCCGGAGATCACGAACACGAAGAGCGCATGCCGGACGGCGCCCGCGAAGATCCACCCGAAGAGCAGGATGATCGGCAGGACGATCAGCTGGATCCAGCGCGGCACGAGCAGCACCGGGTTGTCGACCAGCGGTGCGATGGCCTCCGGAGCCGCCTCGGGTTCTTGCTGATCGGTCAGTGTGTTCTCCTGGAGTTGCCTCGACACCCCGAGGCCCATGCTGTACCGTCTGGTCGATGGCCGCGACTGCCCAAGGCCGCCCCCTGCCTGCACGCCAGCCCGGTTCGCGCCGTGCTCAGCGGGCGCGCATCCGCCGCCGGCGACTCGGACTGGCACTGGCCCTGCTGGCCGCGCTCACCATCGCTCTGGCGACGAGATTCGCCAGCGGCCCGACGGCTCCTGCCGAGTCCCGCCCGCTCTCCGACGCCGCGCTGCTGGCCGGCGCGCCGGCGCCGCAGACGCTCGCGACGCACGGCTCGCTGCAGCTCATGGTGCCGATCTCGCAGCGCGTGATCACGGGCATCGTCTTCCACCGCTACGCGGGCTCGGACGCGATCTCGCTCTCGCCCGTCGGGCACCAGAGCAACGCCGGCCTGGTGACGCGGATGTGGAACGGCGTCTTCGGCGACGACGGCGGCGGGCTCGGCTACAACGTCGACTCGGGCTCGACGCAGGGCGTCGACGTCGGCGCTCCCGCCGGCACGGCGGTCTACGCGCCGGCCGACGGCCAGGTCGTCTCGATCACGCCCTACGTGCTCAACGGCGACGCGACGCACTACGGCCAGGAGATCGCGATCAGCCCGTCGTCCGATCCGTCCTACGTCGTCAAGATCGCGCCCGTCTCGCTGGCGCTCGGCCCGCTCGGGAAGCCGATCCTGCGCGTCGGCCAGCAGGTCACCGGCGGCCGCACGAAGCTCGGCGCGATCGTCGACGTGTCGGCCGCGAGCCAGCCCGTGCTGCGCCACTACGTCTCGGATGCCGGCAACGGCGCGAGCATCCGCGTCGAGCCGGCCACCGCTCCGGCGATGCCGTAGTCCCGCCGCGATGCGGCTGCTCTTCATCGCCGACATCTTCGGGCGCCCCGGACGCGAGGCCGTCGAGTCGCTCGTCCCGCGCCTGCGCGAGGAGCTCGAGCTCGACCTCGTCGTGGCGAACGGCGAGAACGCCGCCGACGGCGCCGGCATCACCGACCGCCTCGCCGACAAGATCCTGGCGGCGGGCGTCGAC
>DASXXY010000003.1:0-7483 GCA_036502805.1 Gaiellales bacterium
GCCGTCCCGACCGGCATCAAGGTCTTCTCGTGGGTGGCGACGCTGTACGGCGGGGTGATCAACCTGGCGACGCCGATGCTGTGGGCGATCGGCTTCCTGTTCACGTTCGTGATCGGCGGACTCTCCGGCGTCTGGCTGGCCGTGCTGCCGATCGACATCCAGGTCTCGGACACGTACTTCGTCGTCGCGCACATCCACTACGTGCTCTTCGGCGGGTCGGTCTTCACGATCTTCGCGGGCCTCTACTTCTGGTTCCCGAAGATGACGGGGAAGATGTACGACGAGCGACTCGGCAAATGGCACTTCTGGCTGACGTTCATCTCGTTCAACGCGACGTTCTTCCCGCAGCACTACATCGGGATGCTCGGCATGCGCCGGCGCGTCTGGACGTACGACTCGAAGTTCGCCGACTGGAACCTCTTCATCTCGCTCTCGGCGTTCGTGCTCGGGGCGGCGACGCTGATCTTCGTCTACAACGCGATCATCTCGTGGTGGCGCGGCGACCCCGCACCGGACAACCCGTGGCGCGCGCTCACGATCGAGTGGCAGGTCTCCTCGCCACCGCCGATCTTCAACTTCGACGGCGCGCCGCGCGTCGTCGGCGGCCCGTACAACTACGGCCAGCCGGGGGCGCGGCACGTCGTCTTCGATGAGGCGCCCGTCGCGGCGGCGCACCACTGATGAGCGCACACGCTGAGACCCCGGGCCACGGCGGCCCGCCCGCCGGCTACGGCAGCGCAGGCCATCTCGATCGCGTGATGCTGGGTCTGATCGTCGCCCTGGCGTCCGAGATCATGCTCTTCGGGGCGTTCTTCACCGCGTTCTTCTACGTGCGCTACACGAACTACCCGGTCTACCCGCCCGAGCCGTTCCAGATGCCGGTCGACTCGACGGGCATCAACACGGCGATCCTCGTGTCATCGTCGTTCACGATGCACTGGGCGCTCGTCTCGGCAAAGCGCAACAACCGCCGCGGCATGGTGCTCGGGCTGCTGATCACGCTGCTCATGGGCTTCACGTTCCTCGGACTGCAGATCCGCGAGTACGACCTGCTGCACCTCGAGGGCTTCACGCCCGAGCACGGCGCGTTCGCGAGCGTCTTCTTCGCGCTCACCGGCCTGCACGGCATCCACGTGCTCGTGGGGGCGATCCTGATCGCGATCGCGCTCGTGCGCACGCTGCGCGGCCACTACTCGCCCGAGAAGCACATGGGCATGGAGCTGTCGGGCATCTACTGGCACTTCGTCGACGTCGTGTGGGTCGTGCTCTACACGCTCGTCTACCTGCTCTCGAACGGCGCGCGCGCGCCGCTCTAGCCGGGGCGCGGCGCGCTCGGCGTCGCGCGCCGAGCGGGATCAGTCCGGCGCGGCCTTGCCGCGCAGGGCGGCGTCGAGCGAGCGCCCGAGGTAGCGCATGAGGTGCACGCCGAAGAGCGTCATCCACCAGGCGCTGCCGACGAGGTGCGCGTAGGCGTTGGCCGAGCTCGAGCCGGGCGCGTAGAGCAGGACGACGCCCGTCAGCACGAGCGGCACGGCCAGGCCGGCGAGGATCAGCGAGAGGCCGTCGGTCAGGAAGCGCGCCGGGTCGAGCGCGCGCGAGAGCCGCAGGCGGCCCGACTCGGCCACCTTGATCGAGACGAGCGCGAGCGCGATGGCGCTCGTCACGACGTGGATCCAGATCGCGAGCGCCGAGGGGCGGTCGTCGCGCAGCGCGACGGTGTAGAGCCAGAGGCCGGTCGTCACGGCCATGACGAGGAACGGCAGCGACCACAGCCCGAGGCGGGCGCTCACCCTGCGCACCCGCCGCGAACGGGCGCGCTCGACGCGCACGCTCCGCCACTCCTCGATCTGCGCGTCGGTGAACTCGGCCGGCGGCTGGTCGGCCATGAGCGCGGCGAAGCGGCCCAGGAATCCCATCGCGACGAACGCGGGGATGATGTGGGGGATGTGCAGGAAGACGAATTCCATTGCTCCGGCTCCGCTCAGCGCCGCGCGTTGAAGAGCGTCGTGAGGCGCAGGTCGCGCAGCGCCCAGCCCATGATCAGGCCGCCGACGAAGATCATCCCGTGCTGCGTGAAGTGCACGGTGGCGTTCTCGTTCGCGAAATCGTCCACCCACGGAGTGAGCAGACACACCTCGAGCGCGAACCCGCACGTGCCGAGTGCGAGCGCACCGCGCGGCGTCATCAGCGGGAGCAGTCGTGGCGCGGCCACCCATGCATCGTACGACCACGGACAAGCGGCGGTAGCATGCCGTCGTGGCCTCCCGTGAACAGGCACTCGCCCAGGCGCTCGACGGCCTCGATCCCGAGACGCGTCAGGCCCTGGCGCGCGCGCTGGAGCGCGGCGAGGTCGAGCTCGAGGGCGGGGACTGGGGGAGCGTCGACGACGGCTCCGGGTGCCTGCTCTCGCTCGCGGCCTGGGAGCTCGGGCTCGAGCGCGGCGAGAGCCTGATGCGCCGCTCGGTCGCGGCCGTTCAGGTGCCGGCGCTGTTCGACGCCTGGTGGGACGAGGTGCTGACGCGCGAGGGCGATGTCGTGCGCACGCGCAGGAGCGTGCGCGAGGCGCTCGGCGAGATGCTCTTCCAGGGCCTCGCCGCGCCGCGCGACGAGCTGCCGCAGCGGGCCGCCTCAGCCGCCGACGCTGCGGGCGTGGGCGCCGCGGGAGACGACGGTGCCGTCGGTGCGCAGGTGGGTGCCGGCAGCGTGGTTGGCCGAGCGTAGCCGCCGCAGGGTGCTGTAGCCCACGAAGTAGAACGCATCGCGCGTCGCGACGACGGGCGAATAGCGGCCCTCGCTGCGCCGCCAGAGCTGCCGGCCATCGCCGACCGAGAGCCCGAACGTGCCGTTGCCGAACGTCGAGAAGTAGACGATGTCGTCGACGACCGTGGCCGAGCCCGAGATGCGCGCGCCGGCCTGGAAGCGCCAGCGGCGCGCGCCGGTGCGAGCGTTGAAGGCGTAGAACCAGCCGTCGTAGGAGCCGATCAGGATCTCCTGGTGCACGACCGCCGGCCCGCCGTAGACGTAGCCGCCGGTCTCGGCCGTCCACGCGATCTTGCCGGTCGACGCGACGAGCGAGTACACGCGGCCGTCGGTCGAGCCGATGTAGACGCGCCCGTAGGCGATCGTCGGCGTGGAGTAGAAGTGGCCCTGCGCGAGGCCGCCGTACTTGCCGAGGCCGCCGGTGCGCCAGCGCTGCGCGCCGCTGCGGGCGTCGAAGCCGTAGACGTGGCCGTCGTAGGAGCCGACGACGAGCAGGCCGCCGCTGTAGGCGGGCGAGCCCTTGACCGGCCCGCCGACCTTGACGCGCCAGCGGCGATGGCCCGTGCGGGCGTCGAGCGCGGTCAGCGTGCCGTCCTCGGCGCCGAAGTAGACCGTGCCGTTCACGAGCAGCGGCGAGGACTCCGTGCGCGCGCCGACGCGGTAGCGCCAGATGCGCTTGCCGGTCGTGCGCCGCAGCGCGAGCACGACGCCGCCGAGCGACGAGACGTAGACGCGCTTGGAGTCGAGCGCCGGGCTCGTCGCGAGCGGGGGAGGGATCTGGCGCGTCCAGCGCCGCTTGCCCGTCTTCGGGTCGAGCGCGACGACGTTGCCGTTGGCGGTCTCGATGAAGACGCCCTTGCCGTCGACGACGGGCGGGAACTCGGCCAGCGAGTCGAGCCCGGCGCCCCAGACCTGCGCGAAGGGCGGCCGCTGCTGGGCCTGCGGGTTGTGGCGACGGTGGCCGGCGTCGAAGCCCCAGCCCGCCCACGCCACGGCCCTCGTGCCCTTGACGCCGGCCTTGACGACGGCAGGGTCGGACGTCGCGTCCTGCTCGGGCGCGAAGTACGAGACGGTGCCGCGATGCACGTTCTCGGGTGAGCGCAGCGCATAGCCGAGCGCAGCGGATCCGGTCACGACGATCACGGACGCGAGCCAGAGGGCGAGCCGCCCGCGGCGCTTGCTGGCGCGCTCCATCCACGTCATCGTAGCCGGGGTGTCCCTGCAGCCCCGCGCGGCGTAGACTCGCCCGATGCGCCCACGGCACCCGCTCCGGGGCCTCGCCGCAGCCCTCGCCGCGCTGATCGCGGTGGGCGCGGCGGCAGGCGCGCACGACGGCTTGGCGCGGGCCGCGTCGCCCGGCCTGATCGTCTTCACGAGCGACCGCGTGAAGCTCGACCCCGGCGAGATCTGGTCGCTCGCGCCGGGCTCTGCGCCGCGCGACATCTCGCGCAGCCCGGCGGCCGACTACGGCGTCGCGGTCGCACCCGTCGGCGATGCGATCGCGTTCTGGAGCGAGCGCAGCGGCCGCACGCGCCTGTACCTGGCCCACGGCGACGGAACGCACCTGCGCGCCGTGGCCGGCCCGCAGAGCGCCGCCGGCGAGAACGGCGGCGACCTCGCGTTCTCGGCCGATGGCGCGCAGCTCTTCGGAACGCTCTTCAGCGGCGGCGCAGCGCACGCGTTCTCGGTTCGCGTCGCGACCGCGGCGGCACGCTCGTTGCGGCCGTGCCCGGGCCTCTTCCGGCCTGCGCCCGCGGGCGATCGCGTCGCCTGTGCGCGCCTGGGCACGACGACCGTCTCGGGGCTCGACGGGCGCGTGCGCTTCCGCGTGCACGGCTGGGACGCCCTGTGGTCGAGCGCCGGCGCCCTGGCGCTCGCGCAGCAGGGCGCGAGCGCCCCGCACGCGCGCGCGACGACGCTCGTGCTGGACGCGCGCGGCCGCACCACCGGGACGCTCGCCGGCCAGGCGCTCGCCTGGTCGCCGGACGGGCGCTGGCTCGTCTTCGAGCGCGACGACCGCACGCTCTGGGCGGCCCGCGCGAACGCCGTCGCGCATCCGCGCGAGCTGCTCGAGAGCTGGGCCGGAGCCGTGTCGTTCACGGCCGGCGGCCGCTCCGTCTCGACGGCCGACGCGAGCGGAGCGGCAGTCGACGTGCCGCTCGCCGGAGGCCCGGCGACGCCCGGGCTGGCCGCCGGCCGCGGCGTCGAGTCGGCCCAGGGGCGCCTCGCCTACGTCGTCTATCCGACGCACTATCCGCTGGCGCCGGGCTTCCGCATGTCGGTCGTCATCACCGACGCGCGCGGCGGCCGGCCACGCGTCGCCGGGCGCTTCCCCTTCGACGACCACGGGCGCAGCGAGCTCGCGTGGCTGCCCGGCGGGCGGCGAGTGCTCTACACCACCTCGACCGCGTGCGGGGGAGACGGGCTCTTCACGGTCTCGTCCATGGGCGGCGCGACGCGCTCGCTCACGTCCGACCCGCGTGAGCTCAGCGGCCCGTCGTGGTCGCCCGACGGGACGCGCATCGCCTATAGCGCGGAGGCGTTCGGCTGTCACAACGCTCCCGGTGAGCCGATCGCGATCGAGACCCGCGCGGCCGACGGCACCGGCGTGCAGACCGTGACCGGCGGCTACACGGGCGACGGCTTCGACACGGATCCCGCCTACCGCCCGGATGGCAGGCGCATCGCCTACGCGCACTCCTCGTTCACGACGACCGGGATGCAGCAGATCGACGTCGGCGGCAGCACCCGCGAGGTCGTCCCGCGCGCGCAGGGCGCTCCGGTCTGGTCGCCCGACGGAGCACGCATCGCCTTCGTCTCCGGCCGCGGCATCGCTGCCGTGCCGGCCGCCGGCGGCGCGCGCGTCGTGCTCGCGAAGGGGCTGCCCGCGCAGACCTGCGGGACGGGACTCGCGTGGTCGCCCGACGGGAGGCAGCTCGCGCTGGGAGGCACGGCGCGAGGGATCTACCTGATCACGCTCGGCAGCCCGGCGAGCGTGCGGCTGGCCGTCGCCGTGCGCTGCGCCGAGAACCCGTCGTTCTCGCCCGACGGCACGGCGCTCGCCTTCGACGCGCCGACCGCGCACGGCCGCGGCGGGCAGACGTCGATCATGGTCGCGAACGCCGACGGGGCGGGCGTCCGCACGCTCAGCACCGCGCCCTTCCGGCACAGCGTCGATCCGAGCTGGCAGCCCATCCGCTGACGGGGGCGTGACGGCCGGCTCAGGCCGGCCGGCCGTCACGCGCGCGCTGCAGCCAGTGGTCTGACGGGGGCCGGAGAGGTGTCGAGGGGGAGGCTCCCGGGAGCGGTGGCAGCGCGCTGGCGTGCGCTTCGACGCGACCGCCCGCGCTCCTGCCGGTGCCCGCGGCGACTAGCCTGCCGTGACAACGCGAGAGGAGTCGAGCGTGCGCGACAGGGCCCGCGCGGTCATCATCGGAGGCGGCATCACGGGCTGCAGCGTCGCCTACCACCTGGCGCGCGCGGGCTGGGACGACGTCGTCCTGCTCGACAAGGGGCCGCTCACGAGCGGCTCCACGTGCCACGCCGCAGGCCTCGTCACGCAGTTCAACCCGTCGCCGACGATGATGCGCTTCCGCCGCTACAGCATCGAGCTGTACCGCGAGCTCGGCGTCTTCGAGACGGTCGGGAGCGTGCGCATCGCGTCCAGCCCCGAGTCGCTGGCGGAGCTGCGGCGCGGCGTCTCGCGCGCCCGGGCGATCGGCATGGAGGTCGAGCTCGCATCGCCCGAGGAGACGCTGCGCCTGCTGCCGCAGGCCAGCCCCGAGTCGCTCTACGGCTCCGTCCACGTGCCGCAGGACGGCCACCTCGACCCGCACTCCGCCACCTACGCGCTGGCGGGCGCGGCGCGCGACCTG
This sequence comes from Gaiellales bacterium, assembly GCA_036502805.1. Taxonomy (GTDB): domain Bacteria; phylum Actinomycetota; class Thermoleophilia; order Gaiellales; family JALYLC01; genus JALYLC01. The sequence continues at coordinate 6,636 of DASXXY010000003.1, forward strand.
GGCGCCGAGATCCGCACCGGCGAGCGCGTCACGGGCTTCGAGCTCGGGCCGCGACACGAGCTGCGCGCCGTCGTGACCGAGCTCGGCCGGATCGAGACCGAGGTCGTCGTCAACGCGGCGGGCATGTGGGCGCCGCAGGTCGCCGCGATGGTCGGCGCCGCGCTCGTCTCGGTCCCCGTCGAGCACCAGCACATCGCGCTCGCAGCGGTGGAGGGCCACGAGCTGCCGCGCGACCTGCCGTGCTTCCGCGACCCCGACTACCTCGTCTACGGCAAGTCGGAGGCCGGCGGCGTCCTCTTCGGCGGCTACGAGCACGATCCGGCCGCACGCTGGCTCGACGGCGTGCCGTGGGATCACAGCGGGCAGAGCGTCCCGGCCGACGAGGCGCGCTTCGCACCGCTCATGCAGGGCGCGGCACGGCGCTTCCCGTTCCTCGCCGACGCGGGCGTCGTGAAGCTCGTCTGCCATCCCGACGCAATGACGCCCGACGGCAATCCGCTCGTCGGCGAGCTGCCCGGCGTGCCGGGCTTCTACGTCGCCGCCGGACTGTCGCTGAACGGCTTCGGCGGTGCCGGCGGCATCGGCAAGGCCGTCGCCGAGCTCGTCACGTCCGGCGAGACGGAGCACGACCTTCAGTCCTACCGCCCCTGGCGCTTCGGCGCCGTCCACCGCGATCCGCGCTACGCCGCCGAGACCGCACGTGAGGCCTATCGCTACTACTACCGCCTGCGCTACCCGCTCGACAGCGACGTCCTCGGCCGTCCGCGCCGCCTGAGCGCGCTGCACGAGCGCATGCAGGACTCGGGCGCCGTGTTCGCGGCCAAGAACGGCTGGGAGCGCGCCGACCA
>DASXXY010000004.1:0-6621 GCA_036502805.1 Gaiellales bacterium
TGCTGCGCCGCTCGCGCGGCTACGTCCCGGGCAGCATCGACCTGCCGCTGTCCGCGCCCCGGCCGCTGCTCGCGTGCGGCGCGCAGCAGAAGGCGGCGTTCTGCCTCGCGCGCGGCCGGCGCGCCCGCGTCAGCCATCACATCGGCGACCTCGAGCACTATCCGGCGCTCGTCGCCTACCGCGACGGGATCGAGCACTTCGAGCGGCTGTTCGCGCTCGCGCCCGAGCTCGTGGCGCACGATCTCCACCCCGGCTACGCCTCGACCGCCTACGCGCTCGAGCGCGCAGGGGTCGAGACGACCGCGGTGCAGCACCACCATGCGCACCTCGCCGCGTGCCTCGCCGAGCACGGCTGCGTCGAGCCGGCGGTGGGCGCGATCTACGACGGCTCGGGCTATGGCCCCGACGGCACGGTCTGGGGCGGCGAGCTGCTCGTGGGCGACCTCGCGTCGTACGAGCGCGCCGCCTCGTTGCGGCCCGTCCGCATGCCCGGCGCCGCTGCGGCGGTGCGCGAGCCCTGGCGCATGGCGTGGGCCTGGCTCGCCGAGGCGCGCGGCGAGCCGCCGCCGCTGCCGTCCCAGCTCGCACGCGCAGTCTCGGCCGAGCGCTGGCGGCAGGTCGGCAGCATCGCCGCGAGCGCGGCGGTCTCGCCCGCGACGAGCAGCATGGGCCGGCTCTTCGACGCCGTCGCCGCGCTCTGCGGCATCCGGGCCGTCGCCACGTATGAGGGTCAAGCTGCAGTCGAGCTCGAGGGTTGGCTCGCGCCCGGTGACGGCGGCGCCTATCCGCTGCCGCTCGTGCGCGAGGACGGGCGCGCGCTGCTGGACGCCGGCGCGCTGATCCGAGCCGTCGCGGACGACCTCGCGCGCGGGGTGCCCGTCGGCGTGGTGTCGCGGCGGTTCCACGAGGGCGTGGCGGTGGCGACGGCGGAGACGTGCGCCGGCCTCGCCGAGCTGCACGGCCTGCGCACGGTCGTGCTCTCCGGGGGCGTCTTCCAGAACCGCACGCTGCTCGAGCGCACGGCGGCGCTGCTCGGCGCGGCCGGGCTGCGCGTGCTGGTGCCGGAGCGCCTGCCGCCGAACGACGGCGGCATCGCCTACGGGCAGGCCGCCGTCGCGGCGGCACGCGATCGCGCCGGCGCGATCTGAGCCCTGCCTGGCGCCGGTGCGCGCGGCCCCTGCGCACCCGCCTGCAACGCGGAGCCGTACGCCCGAGGCCAGGCCCACGCGGTCGGGGCCTGGCCTCGCGGCGCTCGGGTGCTGAGCCGGATCCGCCTAGGACGCGGAGGCGACGGGTGCCGTCAGGCGTGCCGGTCCGGACTGGGCGCTCGCCGGGGCCGCCGGGGCCGCCTGCCGCACCTGCCCGATGAAGAGCGCCGTGACGGCGCCGAGCGCGCCGGCGACGACCATGAACGTCCAGCCGCGCTGGAACGAGCTCAGCGCGTTCGCCGGAGTCGGCGTGCCGAGCACCGCGACGAAGATCGAGACGCCGAGGACGAACCCGAGCTGGCGCGTCATCGTGTAGATCGCGGAGCCGGTCGCGAAGCGCGCGCGGGGCACGGAGGCGGCCGCGGCGCTCGCGAGGCTCGGCAGGACGAAGCCGACGCCGAGTCCCGCGACGATCAGGCCGGGCAGCATCTCGCCCGCGTAGTCGGGCGTCGCGCCGACGCGCACGCGCCACCACAGGCACCCGAGCGCGAAGATCGCGATGCCGAGCGTCGCGAAGGCGCGGTGCCCGAAGCGGTTCAGGTGGCGTCCGGAGGTGAACGCGACGGTCGAGGCCATGATCGGGCCCGGCGAGAGCATGAGGCCGGCACGGATCACGGACTCGTGCCAGACCGAGGTCATGAACAGCACGTTCGCGAGCAGGAAGGCCGCGAACGCGGCCGAGAACAGCACCGAGGCGAGGTTCGCGAGCGCGAAGGAGCGCACGCGCAGCAGGGCGGGGTCGATCACGGGCGAGGGGTGGGTCAGGCAGCGCGCCCAGAAGCCGGCGAGGCCGATGGCGGCCGCGGCGAACGAGCCGACCGTGCGTGCATCGCCCCAGCCCCAGTCCGTGCCCTTGACGAGGCCCAGCGCGAGCACGCCGATGGCGACGGCGATCAGCGCCGAGCCGAGCGCGTCGGGCCGCTCCTGCTGCTCGTCGCGGCTCTCGCGCAGCAGGCGCACGCCGATGGCGATCGCGGCCAGGCCGATCGGGATGTTGACGAGGAAGACGAGCCGCCAGCTGAGCTCGACGAGCAGTCCGCCGACGGGCGGGCCCGCGGCGGCGGCGAGGCCGCCGATCGCCGCCCAGATGCCGATCGCCTGCGCGCGCTCCTCCGGCTCGAACTCCGGCAGCAGCAGCGCGAGCGACGTCGGCAGCAGCAGCGCCGCGCCGGTCGCCTGCAGCACGCGCGCTGCGACGAGCGTCTCGACCGACGGCGCGATGCCGCACAGCGCCGAGCCCAGCACGAAGATCCCGAGCCCCCACAGGAACGCGCGCCGGCGTCCGTGCCGGTCTGCCAGGCGCCCGGCCGAGACGAGCAGCGCCGCGAACACGATGGCGTAGGCGTTGAGCACCCAGGAGAGCGACGAGACGCTCGTGCCGGCGAAGTCCCCCGCGATCTTCGGGAACGCGATGTTCACGATGAAGAGGTCGAGGCTGACCATGAACACCCCGACCGAGACGAGTGCGAGGACCTTCCAGCGGCGCGACATGCGGCTCTCCGATTCAGTAGCGTTTTGCAACTGAACCGACCGTAGCAGCATCCGGTAGCAAAATGCAACCAAAGGCGCTACGATGCGGCGATGCCGTACCGCCCGTTCAGCGAGCAGAACTGCTCCATCGCCGCCGCGCTCGCGATCGTCGGCGAGCGCTGGACGCTGCTCGTGCTGCGCGACGTCCTCATGGGGCGGCGGCGCTTCGCGGAAATCAAGCGCAACCTCGGCGTCGCTCCGAACATCCTCAGCGACCGCCTCCAGCAGCTCGTCGAGCACGGCCTGCTCGAGCGGCGGGCGATCGGCGAGCACTCCGACTCGCACGAGTACGTGCCGACCGCCAAGGGCCGCGACGTCAGCCCGATCCTCGCCTCGCTGCTGAGCTGGGGCGACGCCTACGCCGCGCCGGACGGCCCGCCGCGCGTGCAGGTGCACGCGCCGTGCGGCCACGACGCGCACCCGCGGCTGCACTGCAGCCACTGCGGCGAGGTCATCGCGCGCGGCGAGCTGCGCTCACGTCCCGGGCCGGGGGCGTCGCCGAAGCAGATCGCCGAGGGCGTGCTGCCGAAGGTCCCGGCTCAGAGCTCGTAGACGTACATGGCGAACGGCTCGGCGACGGCGCCGCGCGCCTCGTAGAGCGTCCTCGCCGCCACGTTGTCGTGCTCGGTGCCGACCCAGGCCTCGCGGCAGCCGAGCTCGCGGCCGAGCGTGAACAGCTCGTCGAGCAGCAGCCGCGCGATGCCGCGCCGGCGGTGCGACGGTGCGACGCCGAGCTCGTCCACGTAGAGCTCGACGGGGCGCTCGTCGGGATGGCGGTGGAGCATCGCGGCGGCCTGGCCGACGACCTCGCCGTCGTCGAGCGCGACGACGAGGTGGTGGCCGGGCGTCGCGAGATACTGCTCGAGCACGGCGGCCGTGACGGCGAGGTCGAACACGCCGTCGGCGATCCGCGCGAACAGCGCAGCGTCGCCCCGGCCTGCGCGCCGGATCTCGATCGCCATCAGTCGCTCGCGAACGCCGCTCCCGCGCCGGCGGCCGGATCCGTCAGCGCGTCCCGGTCGACGACGCGGGCGCGGGCGCGCAGGAGCGCGTTCAGCTGTTCCTGCACCTCCGGCGCCTGGCCGACGATCAGCGCCGCGGCCAGGCGCTGCTCGCGCAGGTACCAGCCGATCAGCGAGCCGTCCTCGAGCGAGCCGCGCACGACGAGCTCGTCGTGTCCCCCGTCGAGGTCGCCGAGCAGTCCGATCTTCGTCCCGAAGACCTCCGAGAAGAAGAAGGCGACCTGGTCGTAGGGTGCGTCCTCGCCCGCGAGCAGCCGCCCGAGCCGCTCGCCCTGGTGGTTGGCGTTCGTCCAGTGCTGGATCAGGCGGCGGTGGCCGAAGACGGGGTCGAGGAAGCGCGCGATGTCGCCGACGGCCCAGATGCCGGGGACGTTCGTCGCGAAGCGCTCGTCCACGAGCACCGCTCCGCCCTCGAGCTCCACGCCGCTGCCGGCCAGGTAGGCAGTCGAGGGCTGCACGCCGACGCCGACGATCGCGAGCTCGGCCGCGATCTCGCGCCCGGCTCGCGTGCGAGCGCCCGTGAGCCTGCCGTCGCTCCCCAGGAACTCCTCGACCTGGTCGCCGAGCACCACGTCGACGCCGCGCTCGCGGTAGAGGCGCTCGAGCGACGCCGAGAGGGGAGGTGCCTGGAGCGAGGCGTAGAGGTGCTCGGCGACGTCGATCTGCGTCACCGCGAGGCCGCGACGGCGCAGCGATGCCGTCGTCTCCATGCCGATGAAGCCGCCGCCGATCACGAGCGCCGTGCCCGCCGAGGCGGCGGCGTCGCGCACCGACTGCGCGTCGGCGAGGCGGCGATAGCGATGCACGCCGGCGAGCTCCTCCCCCCGGATGCCGAGCGCGCGCGGGAGCGAGCCGGTGGCGAGCACGAGGCGGTCGTAGGCGAGCGACTCGCCGCCGGCCAGCGCGACCGTCTGCGCGCCGGCGTCGACGCCCGTCACCTCGGCGCCCAGGCGCAGCTCGACGCCGGCCGCGGCGTAGTCGTCCGCAGGCTGCACGAGCGTGTCGTCGCGCTCGAGCTCGCCGCGCAGGAAGCCCTTCGAGAGCGGCGGCCGGTTGTAGGGCGGATCGGCCTCGAGCCCGAGGATCGTCACGCCGTCCTGCCCGCCCGCGGCGCGGTAGGCCTGGGCGACGCGTGCGGCGGCGAGGCCGCCCCCGGCGATCACGATGCGGTCGGTCATGGAGCTCCTCGGTCGGTGATTCGGATGCTGGATCGGAGATCGGCATCCGTCGAGCGGCTATCCGGACGTCTAGGCGTCACCTGTTTAGGTGTCCCCCGTTCGGGGGAAACGTAGACCTGCGCGGTGCGCGCCTGTAGGCCTGCGCGGAGCTTGGTGAAGCCTTCGGCGGTTTCGGTGGAGAAACCCACCCATCGCTCGATGCAGCCGTCACCCGGCCCTGCCATGAATGGGCGTATGAGCTTTTCTGTGATCAAGCGCATCGCCGCCGCAAGCACCATTCTCGCCGTCCTTCTGAGCCTCGCAGGGGTCGCCTCCGCCGCCAAGGGGGTTCCCGCGACAGGGGTCGTCATTGCCACGCCCGGCGCCCACGGGGTCGAGGTCGTCGGCAAGGATCATCAGGCGCGCCTCCTGATCGTCCAGCACAGGGCGACGGCCATCCGCCCTGGCACCGTCGTGCGCTTCACGCTGCGCAAGAAGTCCTCGCGTCCGGTCACCTCGATCAAGCGCATCGGGCACGTCAAGCAGACCTACGTGATCGGCATCGCCGTGCGCGGCGTCGTGCGCCTCGCCGACGGCACGAAGCTGAGCAGCGGCTCGGTCTCCGCGGGCGTCGCCGCGGCGCGCAAATCGTCCGGGCTCAAGAAGAAGCCGGACGTGAAGGTGCGCGTCAAGCTGCACTTCGATCGCGGGCATACGCGCGTCGGCGACATCACGGTCGTCGGCACGAACGTCCCGCCGAAGAAGAGCTCGGGCACGAAGACGCCCGCCGCGCCGGTCGTGAGCACGCCGTCGCCGCCCGTCGTCACGACGCCCGTCACGCCGGGCGCCTGGTGGCAGCCCAGCTCGGCGAAGCCGCTCAGCATGCACTGGATCCTCGACGGCGCGGTCAACCTCAGCGACCCGTTGCAGCTCGGCACGCGCGCCATCGACGGCTCGACGCTGCCTGCCCCCGACGTCTACGACATCGACGGCGAGCTCAACTCGGCCGCGACGGTCGCCGCGCTGCACGCCCAGGGCAAGAAGGTCATCTGCTACATGGACGCCGGCGTCTACGAGACGTATCGCTCCGACGCCTCCAAGTTCCCGGCCGGCATCTGGGGCGCCGCCGACGAGGGCTGGGCCGGCTCGTACTGGCTCGACATCCGCCGCATCGACGATCTCGCGCCGATCATGAAGGCGCGCTTCCAGATGTGCAAGGACAAGGGCTTCGACGCCATCGAGCCCGACGAGATCACGGGCTGGAGCAACAACTCGGGCTTCCCGCTGACCTATGCCGACCAGATCGCCTACAACCGGGCGCTCGCCGGCTGGGCGCACGCGATCGGCATGAGCATCGGCCTCAAGGGCGATCTCGAGCAGGCCCACGACCTCGTCGGCGACTTCGACTGGTCGCTCAACGAGGAGTGCTACCAGTACAGCGAGTGCACGAACGTCAGCAACGACGGGCCGGGCGCCGACGGCAAGGACTGGCCGGGGCTGCAGCTCTTCTCGCAGGCCGGCAAGGCCGTCTGGATCGCGGAGTACAAGGGCCTGAGCTCGGCCTCGTGCGCGGACGCGCTGGCGAATCACTTCAACGCCGCGGTCTACAAGCTCGGGCTGCCGCTGGACGGCGGCCGCCAGCCCTGCACCGGCGGCTGGTAGCAGCCTGCGACACGGGGGAGGGGCGTGACGGGCCAGAGCCCG
>DASXXY010000005.1:0-10994 GCA_036502805.1 Gaiellales bacterium
CACCGTGACCAAGTACGTCTGGCCCAAACGCGGCCCAAGGATGGCCCGCACGACCCCCAACCTGAGGCGGGGCCTGCAAGCAATGGCGCAACCATGCGGCTTTGCCGGGATGGGCGATACTGGGCTCGAACCAGTGACCCCCAGCTTGTCGAGCTGGTGCTCTCCCAACTGAGCTAATCGCCCCGCGAGCGCGGATGATACCAGCGCGTTCCGGGCTTCAGATGCGCTTCAGCGGCGCATAGGCCAGGAGCAGCCTGCGCTCGGAGCCGTCCGAGCGGAAGCGGACGATCACCTGGCCGCCGTCGGCCGTGCCCGTGACGACGCCCTCGCCGAGCTGGTCGTGCGTGACGTTGTCGCCGACGGACAGGCTCGGCACCTCGTCGCGCGGTGCGATGCCCGGCATCTGCGTGATCGCGCCGGCGCCGGACGGCGTGTAGCCGCCGGAGGACGACTCCCACGTGCGGCTACCGCCGGCACCGCCTCCGCTGCGCGAGGCCGAGCCATACATCGAGCGGGGCTTGCGCTCGTGCTCGACGAGCGACTGCGGGATCTCGTCGATGAACTGCGACGGCAGGTTGTTGCCGCGCGCGCCGAAGAGCGTGCGCTGGCGGGCGTAGACGAGCGAGAGCTCGCGGCGGGCGCGCGTGATCGCCACGTAGCAGAGCCTGCGCTCCTCCTCGATGTTCGCCTCCTCGATGGCGCGCACGTGCGGGAAGAGGTTCTGCTCCATGCCGATCACGAAGACGGCGTTGAACTCGAGGCCCTTCGCGTTGTGCAGCGTCATCAGGGTCACGCGCCCGGCGCCGCTCTCGGCTGCCAGCGCGTCGGCGTCAGCCGTCAGCGCGACCTCCTGGAGGAAGCCCGCGAGCGACGGCTCCTCCGTACGCGCCGTGTACTCGCGCGCGACGCCCACGAGCTCCTGCAGGTTCTCGATCCGGCCCGTCGCCTCGATCGTGCGCTCGGCCTCGAGGCCCTCGATCACGCCCGTGCGCGAGAGCAGCGTCTCGAGCAGCTCGCCGACCGGCAGCTCGACGGCCTTGTCGCGCAGCTCGTCCATGAGCCCGCGGAAGGCGCGCACCGAGCGGGCGGCTGCTGCGCCGAGCCCGGCGCCCTCGGGATCGGTGAGCGCGTCCCACAGCGAGCCGCCGCTGAAGCCGGCCGTCGCCGCCAGGCGATCGACGCTGGCGTCGCCGATGCCGCGCCGCGGCTGGTTGATGATGCGGCGCAGCGCGATCTCGTCGGTTGCGTTGTCGAGCACGCTGAGATACGCCATGGCGTCCTTGACCTCGGCCCGCTCGTAGAAGCGCGGGCCGCCGATCACCTGGTAGGGCACGCCGTGGCGGACGAGCAGATCCTCGAGCACGCGCGACTGCGCGTTCGTGCGGTAGAAGACTGCGATCTCGGACGCGCTCGAGCCGCCCTCGATGAGGGCGCCGATGCGCGCTGCGACGATGCGCGCCTCGTCGTGCTCGTCCTCGGCCTCGATCACGCGCACGGGCTCGCCGCTGCCGATCTCGCTCCAGAGCCGCTTCTCGATGCGACCCGCGTTGTTCTCGATGACCGCGTTCGCGGCGTCGAGGATGCGCTGCGTCGAGCGGTAGTTCTGCTCGAGGCGCACGACGCGCGCATCGGGGTAGTCGCGCTCGAAGTCGAGGATGTTGCGGATGTCGGCGCCGCGCCAGGTGTAGATCGCCTGGTCGGCGTCACCCACGACCATCACGTTGCGGTGCGCATCGGAGAGCAGGCGCACGATGCGGTACTGCGCGTGGTTCGTGTCCTGGTACTCGTCGACGAGCAGCTGGCTGAACGACCCTTGCCAGCGCTCGCGCACGTCGTCGAAGCCCTCGAGGAGCTCGACCGTGCGCACCATCATGTCGTCGAAGTCCATCGCGTTCGAGGCGTGCATGCGCCGCTCGTAGAGCTCGAAGACGTCGGCCACGACCTGGTCGAAGAAGTTGCCGATGTTCTCGCGGAACATGGCCGCCGAGACGAGGCGGTTCTTCTCCGACGAGATGCGCGAGTGGATGCCGCGCGGCGGGAAGCGCTTGGGGTCGCGGCCGAGCTCCTCGAGGCACGCCTTGACGACGCGTACCTGGTCGGCCTGGTCGTAGATCGTGAAGTTGGAGCGGTAGCCGAGACGGTCGGCCTCGCGGCGCAGGATGCGGCCGCAGGCGGCGTGGAACGTCATCACCCACATGCCGCGCGACTGGCCGACGAGAGTCTCGACCCGCTCCTTCATCTCGGCCGCGGCGCGGTTCGTGAACGTGATCGCGAGGATCTCGTGCGGCCGTGCGCGGCCCTCGCCGAGCAGGTAGCCGATGCGCGCCGTGAGCACGCGCGTCTTGCCCGAGCCGGCGCCCGCGATCACGAGCGCAGGGCCGTCCGGGAGGGTCACCGCCTCGCGCTGGGCGGGGTTCAGCCCGGCGAGGAGCTGGTCGGTCGCGTCGGTCGTCGTGCTCACCCAATGACGATAGCAACGGCCCATCCCGTGGCCGACCGCGGCGCTCACCGGCACGCCTCGCCGCGGCCATGGCGGCCCGCGCGCATGCGTTCGACCCTCGCGCCGGCGGTGGCAGCCAGCTGTGGCCGCCCATCGGCGAGAGGCTCCCGCGAGTGCGCGGCCGACGCGCGCGCCGCGCTGGCGTCACGCCCGACGCTCCTGCCGCGCAGGATCTGCGTCCCGCCGGACGCTCCCTGGCCACGGCAGCGACCCTCCGGCTGCGAGAGGCTAGCTGCCGTCGAGCGACGCGAGACGCTCGCGCGCCCAGTCCTCGTCGTAGGCGATCTGCGGGATGTCGAGCGCCGCCGCGACGTTGCAGAGCATCCCCTGGGCGATGAACGCGCGCAGCCTCGCGGGATCGGCGCCGGAGAGCTCGCCGCACAGCTCGTGCAGCTCGGCGAAGCGCGTCGAGACGCACTCGCGGATCTCGGGGTCGTAGGCCGCGGCGTACAGCTGGAGCTGCAGCGAGAGCTCGTCGCGGTCGCGCAGGAGGCCGAGGTAGGTCAGCGCCATGCTGTCGAGCCGCTCCTCGACCGTGTCGCCGGAGACGCCCGCGCGGAAGGCCTCCGCGATGCGCTCGAAGGCGTGCAGCGCGACTGCCAGGAAGAGTGCCTTCTTCGTGCCGAAGAGGCGGACCACGTATGGCTGCGAGACGCCGGCGCGCTCGGCGATGCGGTCGGTCGTCGCACCCTCGAGACCACGCCGGCCGAACTCGATCGCCGCCGCGGCGGTGATCTCGATGCGCCGCTGCTCAGCCGTATGCCGTGCCGGTTTCGCCTCCATGCTTGACAATGGTATCAGTCGATTACTACTATCCGCTCGAAGGTAGTAATCGACCAATACCAAGGAGTCCGGCATGAGCGCCGCACCCACCACCGACAGACGCCGACAGGCCCTCGCGCTCCTCGTGACCGGCGCAGCCGTCTTCATGGTCACGCTCGACAACCTCGTCGTCACGAACGCGCTGCCGAGCATCCGCGCCGATCTCGGCGCGACGATCTCGCAGCTCGGCTGGTTCGTCAACGCCTACACGCTGACGTTCGCGGCGCTGCTCCTCACCGGCGCCTCGCTCGGCGACCGCTTCGGCCGTCGCCGCGTCTTCACTGCGGGACTCTCCGTCTTCACGGCCGGCTCGCTGTGGGCCGCTTTCGCGAGCTCCAGCGGGATGCTGATCGCCGCGCGCAGCACCCAGGGACTCGGCGCGGCGCTCGTGATGCCGCTCAGCCTGACGCTGCTGTCGGCCGCCTTCCCGCCGGAGCGGCGCGGCCTCGCGATCGGCATCTGGTCGGGCCTCAGCGGCCTCGCGGTCGCGCTCGGGCCGGTCGTCGGCGGCGCCGTCGTGGATGGCCTCTCGTGGCAGTGGATCTTCCTGCTCAACGTCCCGATCGGCATCGTCCTCGCGCCGTTCGCCTACCGCGTGCTCGAGGAGAGCCACGGTCCCGACCGTCGCCTCGACGTGCCGGGCCTCGTGCTCGCGAGCATCGGCCTCTTCGCGCTCGTGTGGGGCATCGTGCGCGGCAACGACCAGGGCTGGACGTCGCCCGAGATCGCCGGTGCGGTCGCGCTCGCGGTGGTGCTGCTCGGCGGCTTCCTGGCCTGGGAGCGCCACACGCCGGCGCCGATGCTGCCGCTGCGGCTGTTCCGCAGCCGCGCCTTCAGCATCACGAACGGCGTCTCGCTGATCATGAGCTTCGGCATCTTCGGCTCGATCTTCCTGCTCGCGCAGTTCCTGCAGACCGTGCAGGGCTACTCCGCCTTCGACGCGGGCGTGCGCACGCTGCCGTGGACGCTCATGCCGATGTTCGTCGCCCCGCTCGCCGGCGCCTACTCCGATCGCATCGGGAGCCGGCCGCTGATGGCCACGGGACTCGGCTTGCAGGCCGTCGCGCTCGGCTGGCTCGCGTCCGTCGCCTCCCCCACCGTCGCCTACTCCAGCCTGATCCCGCCGTTCATCCTCGCCGGCGTCGGCATGGCGCTCGTCTTCGCGCCGGTCTCGAACACGATCCTCTCGAGCGTCGGGCGCAGCGACGAGGGCAAGGCCAGCGGCGCCAACAACGCGATCCGCGAGGTCGGCGGCGCACTTGGCGTGGCCGTGCTCGCGAGCGTGTTCACGAGCCAGGGCAGCACGCTCACGGGCCAGGGCTTCGTCGACGGCCTCGTGCCGGCGATCTGGATCGGCGCGGCGGTGCTCGGCGCGGGCTCGCTGCTCGCGCTCGCGCTGCCCGGCCGCGCGGCCATGCGGAGCGAGGCACGCGAGGTCGCCGGCCCCGCAGCCGCCCAGCCCGCGATCCTGGCCGAGATCAGCGCATCGTGAGCACGAAGGGCGCGCTCGCGGCACCCGCGAGCGCGCCCACGCGGGCCCGCAGCGCGAACTGCCCGGCGTGCACGATCGCGAACGAGGTCGAGAAGCGACCGGCAGCGTCCGCGCGGGCTGCGCCCGCGCGGCGCCAGCCGTTCTTCGTCAGCGCCTCGATCACGACGATGCGACCGCGCAGCTCGGCCAGCCTGCCGCTGACGCGCGCGACGGTCGGCGCCGCGCGCTGATCGGGTCGCACGTGCAGCACGAGCGGCAGCCTGCGCGCAGCGATGTGGACGAGCAGCCGGCCGGGCCGCGCCACCATCCGCACCGTCGCGACCCCCGCGCAGGCCACGCGCAGCGCGGCGATGCCGTGCCTGTCGGCGCGCACGCGACGGGTATGGACGAGCGCACCGCACTGCACGCGCAGCACGATCCGCAGGTGCGGCCGCGCGAGCAGGTGGACGACGAGCGAACGCGCCCGCGGGCCCGAGATGCGCGCGACGACGGCGCGGACCGTGACCGCCGCGTGACGCATCGGCGCTGCGGGCACGGCCGACGGCGTGACCACCGCGCCGCCCGTCGCGGGGACGACCGTCGCCGGAGCGCTGCCGCCCGACGGCGGCGGCACCGGGACGCTGATGTCCCAGACGAGGCGGCTCGCGTTTCCGGCCCGGTCGGCGACGCGTAGCTCGAGATGATGCGAGCCGGCGGCCAGCCGACTCGCCGAGACGCCCTGGATGAGGCCGTCGGCCTGCCAGACGTGATCGATCGGCGCTCCGTCGAGCGTGAGCGCCGTCGCTGCCGGATCGAGGCCGGAGTCGCCGTCGCTGGCCGTCACGGCGACGGCGAGCACGTCGCCGGCGTCGAGCATTGCCCCGTTGGCCGGCTGCGGTGAGCCGAACGCGGGCGGCGTGCTGTCGGCGACGGCGAACGTCGCCGTCGAGCTCGTGCGGTTCCCCGCGCCGTCGACGACGGACCACGCGAGCGTGTGGGGTCCGTAGGCCAGCGCCGCGACCGGCGTGCCGCTCGCGGTCGCTCCGGCGAGCGTGAGCGGCACCGTCGTGCCGTCGACCTGCGCGAGCACCGAGGCGACGCCGCTGAGGTTGTCGGCCACGTTCAGGGAGACGACCGGGAGCGGGCCCGACCCGGCCGGTGCAGGCGAGACGATCGCGGCCGTCGGCGGCGTCGCGTCGATCGCGACCGAGAACGCGAGCGGTGTGGCCTGCCCCGTGCTGACGTCGCCGGCGCCGGCCGTGCCGGCATGCAGGCCGTCGCCGAGCGCCGCGGCGGAGAGGCACAGCGTCGGCTGCGCCGACGGGATCCCCGGCTGGTACTGCGAGCCCGTGCGCGGCGCCGCCCAGGACGACGAGATGCCGCCGCTCTCGAGCCACGCGGTGCCGACGCCGGACTGCCCGTCGGCGACCGCGAGCGTCCCGCAGACGTCGCTGTTGTGCCAGCCGCCGTCGAGCAGCGCGCCGCCATCGGCCCACGAGAGGCTCGGCGGCGTCGGATCGTCGACCGTCACGTCGAGGCGGACGAGCGTCAGGTAGTCGTCCCACACCCCGGACACGACGCCAGCGACCGCAGGATGCGAGTAGAGGGACACGCCGATCTGCCGGAAGCCGGCCGCGAGCGGCAGGACGTGGTCGGTGAGCGCGGCGGTCTGCTGCTCGTTCACGAGCGTGGGCGAGAGCTCCCACGCGACGCCGTCGGCCCTGGTCTTGACGCGGGCGTAGAACTCCGGATCGCGCATGCGCGTGCGGTAGGCGAGCGCGCCGCCGGCGATCGTCGTGCCGGGAGGCGCCGTCCACTCCCAGCGCCCCTGCGACCAGAGCGGCTGGCCGACCCCGCTGCGAGCCATGATGCGGCTCGTCGTGGCATCGGGGCAGCCGCTCGTCGCGCCGCTGCCGCAGAGCAGGTAGCTGGGCTCGACGTAGCCGCTCCAGCCCGACAGGTCGGTGCCGAAGTCGTACGCGAGCGTGTACTGCCCGGCCTGCGCGCTGGTGGCGCAGGCGAGCACGAGCAGGATGGCTGCCAGGAGCGGCAGGAGGCGGATGCGTGGCATGCGGCCATCGTCGCGCCGCGCACCGTCACGTGTCTGTGACGGGGTGTGCCGAGAATGGAACCCCGGGTGCTACAGGCCGACGTACGTGAACGTGGCGCGCCCGATCAGCTGGCCGAACGTCGGCGAGCGGCTGCCGTGCTTGACGGCCGGCCACACGAACCAGACGTAGGTGTCGCCGTGCTTGAGCTTCCCGGCGGGGATGCTGAAGGCGGCCTTCGTGGGCCAGCCGGTGAGCACGCGCACGCCGTTGCGGAAGAGCTGCACGTTGTAGTACGCCGTCGCCGACTGCGCCTTCCACGTCAGCCGCGGCAGGGTGTTGATCGTGGTGCCGCTCGTCGGCCGCAGCGGGATCAGCGGCGCCAGCGACACGAGCTTCTGCGCCGGAGACGAGACGTTCCCGCTCGTGTCGTACGCGAACAGCGCGACGTAGCCGGTGCTGCCGACCTTGAGCTTGACCGAGCTCGACGTGCCGAGCCCCGAGTAGATCTTCGTGCCGTCGGCCGGAGTGCGCGGCGCGTGCTTGAGGTTGAGGACGACGAGCACCTTCGCGAGGTCGGAGGCGGTCGGCTTGGCCCAGTGCAGCTTCACGGCGACGGTGCCGGAGCCCGCCTTCGCCTTCGGCAGCGTGACCGTGACCTTCGTCGGCGCATCGGGCGCCGTCGGATCGGTCGCGGGGTTCACGATCACGGGCGGCGTCACGATCGGCGGCGCGGTGGCGGTGGGCTCGCCCGGCGCCGCGACCGGCGCCACGGGAGCCGCGTTCGCGAGCGTGACGGTCGTCGAGACCGTCGTCACGTGACCGGCCCTGTCGACGATCACGTTGCACACCTGGTAGGTGCCGTTCGGGAGCGTCGTCGTGTCCCAGCTCGCGGGGATCACGGCGCCCGTCGTGCAGGCGTTGACGGCGCCGACGTGGAACGTGGTCGAGCCGATGCCCGAGCCCGCGGCTGCCGTGCCCGCCGCTGCGCCGTCGGAGCTCGTGCCCGTGACGTTGACGGTGCCCGTGAGCACGTTGCCGGCCGCTGCAGGCGCCACTGCCACGGTGCCCGTCGGACTGGTCGTGTCGATGATGACGGTGAGGCCCGGACCGTCCGCGGTGGTGAGCAGCCCGTTCGTGCGGATGTGGAAGCAGTACGTGCCGTCCGGGATCGTGTCGGACGTCGTGTGGCTCGCGGTCGACATGTCGTAGTGCTGCACGGAGGCGCCGGTCGCGACGACGCCGGCCGGGCACGCGGCCGGCGTGCGGAAGACGTCCTGCGAGAGGTCAGGGTCGAGCGGCGTGGCCGGATCGCTGACGGCCGGCGTCCACGAGATCGTCGCGGGCTTCACGTAAGGCGCGCTCGTGAGCGTGGGTGCGCCCGCCGCCGTCGCCGCGAGCGCGCTCGCGGGAGAAGCGACGGCGACTGCCGCGACCACGGCAGCGAGCAGGAATCGTCGTGCCATGTGTGTTGAACCTCCGTTGCCGCCGTCGACGGCGACTGTCTCATCCGGCCGGGGCACCCTATCGAGGGAGTCGGCGGATGCTGGCGTCCGGTTCGCCTCAACGCCCAAAACCCACCCGATCGTCTAGTGCCGTGGCTCCCCGATCGGCCGGAGGTTTCAAGACGGAGCATCCGGGAGAACGTTCGCGCGGCGGGTACGCGCGCGTGCGCGAAAATGCTGGGAGAGAGGCCTTGCGCGGCTGGACGCCAAGGTGCTCGTGGACGGAGGCGATCAGGCCGGTGGCTGAACCCAACGAACTACTCGCGCGCGCCGATGCCGAGGAGGCCGCGGAGGTTGCGGCGCTCGAGCAGCGGGCGTCCCCGTTCACCGCTCTCTACGCCCACTGGGAGCGCAACCAGTGGTCCGCGCTCGCGCTCGACCTCGAGACGGACAGGCGCAGCTTCGAGGCGCTCGACGCGAGTGCCCAGGCCGGCATGGTGTGGATCTTCGCGCACCGCTTCCACGCCGAGTTCAGCGTCGCGCGCCTGCTCGCGCCGTTCCTGCTCGCCGCGCCGAGCTACGACGTGCAGCTGCTGCTGGCGACGCAGGTCGCGGACGAGCACCGCCACCTCCAGGCCGTCCTGCGGATCTACGAGGAGGTGTTCGGCGTGCGCGGCGGGATCGACGCCGTGCGCGCCGTCGCCGACCGCAACCTGGACCTCGTCGCGGAGGCCCTCTACGAGCGCCTCGAGCATCACGTCGGCACGCTCTCGGCGACGTCGTCCGAGGACGACTTCGCAGGTGCCGTGCTCGTCTACCACCTGCTCGCCGAGGGCGTGATCGCGCGCACCGCACAGAACCTCGCGGCCAGCCAGTACGAGCGGCACGCGTTCCCCGGCCTGGCGGAGGGCCAGCGACTCGTGGCCCGCGACGAGGCCCGCCACATCGGCATCGGCGTCTCGTACCTGCGCAGGCGCATGGACGTCGCCCCGGAGCAGACCTCGGCCGTCATCACGCGCATCCTCGAGGAGCTGCTCGGTCTGTGGGCGGAGCTGCTCGGCCCGGCCGACGCCGAACTCGGCGACCTCGTGCGCAGCGGCTACGGCATCGAGCCGATCGAGTTCTACGGCGAGGCGCTGCGCCTCGTCCAGGTGCGGCTCGCATCGGTGGGCTACGAGCTGAACCTCGACGACTGACGCGCGCGCGTGCGGATCTGCATCCTCAGCGACTACTACTACCCCCAGCTCGGGGGCATCACCGAGCACGTCCATGGGCAGGCGGTCAACCTCGCGGCGCGCGGGCACGAGGTCACGATCCTGACCGGCCGCATCCCCCACGCCCCGCGCGCGGCCGACCGCGACGAGCGCGTGCTGGTGGCCGACGGCGTCGAGCTCGTGCACATGGGCCTCGCGCTGCCGCTCTACGGCAACGGCTCGCAGACGCTGCACACGGTGCTCCCGGGCGGCACGCGCCAGCTGCGGCGCTTCCTCGGCGCGCGCCGCTTCGACGTCGTGCACATCCACGCGCCCTACAACCCGAGCTTCTTCATGCTCGCCCCGTTCGCGCTGCCCGCGGGCGCGGTCGGCGTCGGCACCTACCACTCCGTGTTCACGCCCGGGCGCGTGCGCGATCTCGTGCACGCCCCCACCCGCGCCTCGCTCGGCCGCCTGCACGGCCACGTCGTCGTCTCCGAGGCCTGCATCGAGCCGCTCGACCACTACTTCCCCGAGCTCGACTGGCGCGTGATCCCGAACGGCATCGACGAGCAGCATTTCTCGCCCGCGGCGGCACCGCTCGAGGAGCTGCGCGCGAGCGGCGACCCGGTCATCCTCTTCCTCGGCCGCTTCGACCCGCGCAACGGCCTCGGGATC
Organism: Gaiellales bacterium; assembly: GCA_036502805.1. Taxonomy (GTDB): domain Bacteria; phylum Actinomycetota; class Thermoleophilia; order Gaiellales; family JALYLC01; genus JALYLC01. The sequence continues at coordinate 10,158 of DASXXY010000005.1, forward strand.
ATGCTGGACGCCTTCGACCGGGTGTGGCGCGAGCGCGACGGGCACGCGCGGCTGTGCGTCGTCGGCGACGGGCCGCTGCGGCGCTACTACGAGCGCCGTCTCGCGCCCGAGGTCGCCGCGGCCGTGCACTGGGCAGGGCGCGTCGACTGGAACCGCCCGCGCTACTACGCCTCGGCCGACGTCTTCTGCACGCCCTGCCAGCGGGCGAGCTTCGGCATGGTGCTGCTCGAGGCCATGAGCTGCGCGCGCCCGGTCGTCGCGAGCAGGATCTCGGGCTTCCAGATGCTGCTCACGAGCGGCCGCGAGGGCCTGCTCGTGGCGCCGCCCGACGATCCTGCGGCGTTCGCCGCCGCGCTCGCGCACCTGCTCGACTCGCCGGCCGAGCTCGGTCGCATGGGCGCGGAGGGGCGGCGCACCGCGACGGGTCGCTACGCCTGGAGCGCCGTGGCGGCCGAGCTCGAGGCCTACTACCTCGAGCTCCGCGGCGAGACGCCGCGCGCGCCCGCCCGGGCACGCGAGCGGGCGCCGGTGGCGCAGGCGCAGGAGGCCGTAGCGCCCGTCTGACACCATGCCGTGCGTGCGCCGCCTCGCCTCCACCTGGCTGCCAGTGCTCGTGTGGCTGGCGATCATCTTCACGTTCTCGACGCGTCACGGCGGCGGCCATCTGCCGGCGGCCGAGATCGCCGTGCGCAAGCTCGCGCACGTCACCGAGTACCTGATCCTGACGCTGCTCCTGGTGCGCGCGCTGCGGCGCTCGCGGGTCGCCGCCGCCCTGCCCATCGCGGCCGGTGCCGCGCTCGCCTACGCCTGCTCGGACGAGTGGCACCAGTCGTTCGT
>DASXXY010000006.1:0-25047 GCA_036502805.1 Gaiellales bacterium
GGAGGTGCTGCTGCGCGTCCGCAACCTGCTGCAGACCCGCTATCTCCGGCTCGAGCTCCAGCTCCACAACGACCTCCTCCACGAGCGCGTGCAGCAGCGCACGTCCGAGCTCGAGGACGCCAAGCTGGAGATGCTCGACCGGCTCGCGCTGGCCGCCGAGTACCGCGACGACGCGACCGGCCAGCACGCCGACCGCATCGGCCGCACGAGCGAGCTGCTCGCGCTCGAACTCGGCCTCGACCCCGCCGAGGCGACGCTGATCGGGCACGCCGCGCGCCTGCACGACATCGGCAAGATCGGCATCGCCGACGAGCTGCTGCTGAAGCCGGGCACCTACAGCGCCGACGACTTCAACGCCATGAAGCTGCACTCCACGATCGGCGCGCGCATCCTCTCGGGCAGCAACAACGAGCTCCTGATGATGGCCGAGCAGATCGCGCTGACCCACCACGAGCGCTGGGACGGGTCGGGCTATCCGAACGGCCGGGCCGGCGAGGACATCCCGCTGCCGGGCCGCATCGTCACCGTGGCCGACGTCTTCGACGCGCTCACCCACCGCCGGCCCTACAAGGATGCGTGGCCGATCGAGGAGGCCGTGCACGAGATCGTCGGTGCCTCGGGCACGAAGTTCGACCCGCACGTCGTGACGGCGTTCGCGCGCCTCGACCACCGTTCGCTCGTGCAGCCCGCGGCGCGGCCCGGGCTGCTCGCCGCCGTCGAGGCCGAGCCCGCGCAGCGCCTCGGCGCCGACACCGACGCACGCGCCGCGTAGCGCGTCAGCGCATCGCCGCGGGCGGCTCGAGCAGCACGGCCGCCCTGGTGCGGCCGGGTGACGGAGAAGCCGCTCTCGCCGGCACCCCGCCCGGCCGGCGGCGACGTGCCGACGCGCGTGCAAACCGTTTGCGTGGCGACGAACGTAGGAGTTAGGGTAGTCTCATTAGCCTCACCTAACAGCGGGGATCGCGGTTGCTGCCAACGTTCGTCATCGGGTTGCGGGAAGGGGTCGAGGCCTCGCTCATCGTGGGCATCGTCGCCGCGTTCCTGCAGCAGCAGGGCCGGCGGGACGCGCTGCGCGCGATGTGGGCGGGCGTGCTCGCCGCCGTCGTGCTCTGCAGCCTCGTCGCGGTCGGTCTGCAGCTGCTCGACGAGGAGCTCCCGCAGCGCCAGCAGGAGGGCCTCGAGACCGTCGTCGCCGCGGTCGCGGTGGGCATGGTCACGTTCATGATCGTGTGGATGCGCCGCCACGCGCAGGATCTCGCCGGCCAGTTGCGCACGAGCGCCGCATCGGCGCTCGCCGACGGCTCGTCGTGGGCGCTCGTCGCGATGGCGTTCTTCGCCGTCGTGCGCGAGGGCATCGAGACCGCCGTCTTCCTGCTCGCCGCGCTCAACGCCTCCGGCAACGCCACGACCGCCGGTGCCGGCGCCGCCCTCGGCATCGCCTGCGCGGTCGTGATCGGCGTCGGCATCTACCGCGGCGGCGTGCACCTCAACCTCGCGCGCTTCTTCCGCTTCACGGCGGTCGTGCTCGTGCTCGTGGCGGCCGGGCTCGTCGCCAGCGCCATCCACACCGCGCACGAGGCGAACTGGTTCAACGGCCTGCAGGCCGGGAGCGTCGACCTGAGCTGGATCGTCCAGCCCGGATCGATCGTCGGCGCGCTGCTGACCGGCATGTTCGGCGTCCAGCCGGAGCCGACCGTCGGCGAGGCCGCGGGCTGGCTCCTCTACGCGGTGCCGCTGCTCGTCTACGTGCTCTGGCCGAAGCGCGCGCGCGTCCCCTCGCGCACGCGCCGCGGGCTCGGCGCGCACACCCCGACGCTCGGACCGAGAGGACACTGAAGATGCCGCCGAAGGGTCTCCCCTGGCTCGCCCTGGGCGCCGCCGCCGTGCTCGGCCTGGCCGGCTGCGGCTCGGGCTCGTCGTCGTCGGGCACGAGCGGCGGCAGCGCCGGCAAGCACACGCTCCACATGACGATCAGCGACGACGGCTGCTCGCCCGCGAAGGCCACGGTGCCGACCGGCCCCGTGACCGTGGACGTCGTGAACTCGGGCAGCTCGTCGGTGACCGAGCTCGAGCTGCTCAACCGGGGCGGCATCATCCTCGGCGAGCGCGAGAACGTCGTGCCCGGCATCTCGGGCTCGTTCACGCTCGACATCCAGCCCGGCGCGTACACGCTCAGCTGCCCGAACGGCAAGCACGACACGGCGGCGCTCACGGTCACGGGCACGGCGCACAAAACCGCGAACGCCGCCTCGGCCAAGCTGCTCGCACGGGCGACGAGCGGCTACTCCGGCTACGTCGTCAAGCAGTCCGGGATCCTGCTCACGCAGACGAAGCAGTTCGTGGCCGCCCTGCGGAGCGGCGACCTCGCCCGCGCGCAGGCGCTCTTCGGCCCGGCCCGTTATCACTACGAGGCGATCGAGCCGGTCGCGGAGAGCTTCGGCAACCTCGACCCGGCGATCGACGCGCGCGCCAACGACGTCGTCGCGCCGGCTGCGTGGACGGGCTTCCACCGCATCGAGCAGATCCTCTGGGTCAAGCACACGACCGCCGGCACCGGCCCGCTCGCGACGCGCCTGCTGCGCGACGTGACGACGCTCGACCGGCGCGTCCGCACGCTGCGCTTCTAGCCTGCGCAGCTCGCGAACGGCGGCGTGGAGCTGCTCAACGAGGTCGCGAACTCGAAGATCACGGGCGAGGAGGATCGCTACTCGCACACGGACCTCTCCGACTTCGCGGCCAACCTCGAGGGTGCGCGGGTCGCGTTCCAGCTGCTGCGCCCGGCGCTCGTGCAGGGCGGCGACGGCGCGCTCGCGACGACGCTCGACACGCGCTTCGCCGCCGTCTCGACGGCGCTCGCGAAGTACCGCCGCTCGACGCCGCTCGGCTACGCCCTCTACGGGCAGCTCACGGTGCCAGACCGCCAGGTGCTGTCGAAGCGCGTCGGATCGCTCGCCGAGCCGCTCTCGACCGTCGCCGCGAAGGTCGCCTAGGGAAGCTGGGCCGTCGCGCGGCGCCGCGCGCGACGCTGCGGGCGCTTCGTCTGCAGCTCGCGCGCGAGCGCGTACGACCCGAACACGAACATGAGCGCGCCGGCCTGTGCGGCCAGCCCCTGCCACGTCGGGAAGATGCCGAACCACGTGTTCCACCAGAACGGGACGGTGAAGCCGGCGCCGTCGGCCGGCACCCAGCCGACGCCCTGGAGGTTGTGCACGGTCGTTCCGACCATCACTGCCAGCACGAGGCCGATCAGCGCGCCCGTCACGATCAGCATGCGCTTGTAGGGCAGCTTGCGCTGCATCGCGAACATCGCCGCGGCGACCGCGAGCGTGCCCGCGAGCCCGATGCCGGTGCCGAGCAGCGTCGTCGCGGTGCCGGCGCTCGTCTGCAGCGACTGCAGGAAGAGCACGGTCTCGAAGCCCTCGCGGTAGACGCTCGTCAGCCCCAGCAGCAGGAAGCCCGCCGTCTGGCCCGAGAGGAACCCGGTGCGGTCGATCAGCTCGAGGCTCTTGCGCCGGCGGTTGAAGCGGCCGATCCAGTCGCTCCAGTAGACGCGGTGGAAGAACCAGTTGGTCACGAGCAGCAGCACGCCGATCGCGAGCAGGCCCGTGATCGCCTGCAGCCGCAGGCCGCCGTCGCCGAGCGCGTGCACGAGCGACTGCGCGGCGACCCACGTCAGCGCGGAGGCGGCCAGGCCCGCGGCCGCGCCGATGAAGACCGGACGCCGCAGGTGGCGGCGGGCGCCGACGAACGAGGCCGTGATGGCAGCCACGATCAGGGCCGCCTCGAGGCCCTCGCGGAAGACGATGATGGCCGCGTCGGAGACGATCGTGACGCGGCTCAGCGACTGCTCGCCGAGCGTCGCACGCACGCGCTGGAGCTCGTCGTGGACGGCCGCGAGCGCCGTCGCCGTCGGGTGCGCCTGCGCCCGATCCCAGTAGCCCGCGGCATCGCCGGCGACGGCCGAGTCGAAGCTCCGCAGACGCCTGCCCGGGCCCTGCTCGTAGAGCGCGCGCGCGAAGGCCAGCTCGTAGCCCGCATCCGCGCGCCGGCCGCTCGCGAGCGCTCCGGTGGCAGCCGTGAGCGCATCGCCGATCTCGCCGTAGGGCCGTGCGTCGACGGGCGCGGGGTGCAACGCGCCGTCCGCAGCGGCTCGCGTCCGCAGCGCGAGCGAGCCGACGGTCGCGATCAGCGGCCAGGGCTGCAGGCGCACGCTCGTGGTGGCGACGAGCCGGTCGAGCCGCGCCAGATCGCCGGCGACGGCGGTCAGCGCCGCGCCGCCGGGCTGCGCCGCGAGCTCCTCGGCACGGGCTCGCAGACCCGCCACCGACGTGCGCAGGCGCGCCGCGGCGGCCGCGTCGTGCGTGCGGTCGGCAGCAGCGTAGTCGCCCGGGATCTGCCCGAGCAGGAGGTGGAAGGCCTGCCCGTCGGAGAGCGCCGGCGCGCGGCCGGCCGAGCCGGCGGCGGCTGCCACGAGCAGCGCGACGAGGACGCACGCACCTGCCACGGCCCTCAGCGCGACCTGCGGCCGGACACGGAGCGCGCCTGAGCGCGCCTGACGCGCCCCGGCTCCGTGCGAGGACGCCTGGCGTGCACCGGCGCCGCGCATTCGGGAGGCCCCCGGGAACCCACGGCACGCGCGCCGATCGGTGGAGCCAACCTTAGGCATCCCTAAGACGATACAGCGCCTGCGCGGTCCGCGCCGCCGAGCGGCGCGTCAGCTGATCAGCGACTCGCGCAGCGCCACGGCCACGGCCTGCGTGCGCGTGTCGCACTTCAGCTTGGCCATCGCGTGCTGCACGTGCGTGCGCACCGTCAGCGGCGAGATCGAGAGCGTGCGCCCCGCCTGCTCGTCGCGCATGCCCTCGGCCAGGAGCCGGAGCACGTCGCGCTCGCGCTTCGTCAGCGAGAGCATGCGCTCGGTCGCCGCCGGGCCGGCGAGCACGCCCGCGAGCGCCGCGTCGATGTAGCTGCCGCCGCCCGCGACGATGCGGATCGCGCGCAGGAGCTCGTCGAGCGGGGCCTCCTTGAGGATGAAGCCGCGCACGCCGACGTCGAGCGCGGCCAGGAGGAGCGCGCGCTCCGGATAGGCGGTGTAGAGCACGACCGACGTCGCCGAGCGCTTGTGCGCGAGCTTGGCGGCGATGTCGATGCCGCCGATCCCGGGCATGCGGATGTCGAGCAGGGCGATCTCGGGCGCCTTCTCGTCGATCAGCCCGAGCACGGTCTCGCCGTCGTTGGCGCGGCCGACGAGCTCGAAGCCGTTCTCGCTCTCGAGGAAGCGGCTGACGGCGTCGAGGATGGCCGGGTGGTCATCGGCGACGACGCAGCGGATGGCGGTGCTCGCGACGGAATCTGTGGTGGCATTGCTCATGCTGCAAGGTCCCTATCGGCAGGGTGCGCCCGGAGTAGTAGGGGCAGTGCGTGCACGGACGCCGGCGACGCACTCCTGGCGGCGGTCGTGCTCCTCACGCGCCGCCATCCGGGAGCCACGCCTCCACGGTCGTGCCGGTGCCCGGCTGCGAGTCGATGCGCAGGCTGCCGCCGGCGAGCGCGGCGCGCGTGCGCATGCTCCTGAAGCCGTAGCCGGCCGGGCCGGACGTGATCTGCTCGGCATCGCAGCCGCAGCCGTCGTCGGCGATCTCCACGGCGTGACCGCCGTCGCGCTCGAGCAGCGTCACCGTCGCGGTGGCGGCGCCGGCGTGCTCGCGCACGTTCGCGAGCGCCTCCTGGGCGACGCGGAAGAGGATCGCTCCCTCCTCCTCGGCCGGCTGCGTCGTGAAGCGGTCGTCGAGGCGGTAGGCGGTTCCGCCCTCGCGGTTCGCGGTCTCGAGCGCGATCCCGAGCGCGACCGACACCCCCTCGCCGTCGAGCCCCGGGGGCTGCAGCTCGAAGACGAGCGCACGCAGGCGGCGGATCGAGAGCTGCACGGTCTTCTCGGCCTCGTCGAGCATGGTCAGCTGCGCGGCGTCGTCGAGCGAGCGCCGCAGCATCTGCAGGCGCATGCCCATGGCCGCGATGACCTGGATCGAGTCGTCGTGGATGGCCTCGGCGACGCGCCTGCGCTCGAGCTCGCCGGCCGCGACGAAGTCGGCCATGTGCGCGCGCCGCGCAGCCGGATCGACGACTGCGGGCGGAGCTTGCTGAAGGTGATCCGTCATGGGTAAGGGACGCGGCCGCCGCGTGGCGACTCGCGCAACCTCCTCTCACACTAGTCCCGGCGGCCCGCCGTGGTCAGGGCAGACAGGGAGGGTTGCTGGCGGCCGATCCGGCGGCCTGCCAGGCAGTCGGTCGTCGTGCCGTAGAGGTCGGCGAGCGCCGAGGCCAGCGAGAGCTCGAGCACGCCCGCGCTCTCGGCGTCGCGCAGCGCCGCGAGGCCGAGCTCGAAGCCCCTCGCCGCGAGCTTGTCGACCACCTGCTGCTCGGCGAGTCCCGTCCGCGCACGCGCGCCGCGGAGCGCGCGGGCGACGCGCTCGTGGGCCTCGTCCGCCGTGGGCACGACACGCAGCAACGGCGGCTCGGGCTGGACGACGCGCAGCTCGGGCGGAGTGGCGTTGGCGGTCGCGGACATGGGCGTCAGGCCGAGAAGTCCGCGGTGGCCATGACCGCGCCCGGGATGCCCTTGAAGGTGCCGGTCGCGATGCCGAGGCCGATCCGGTGCAAGCTGCTCATGAGGATGATGCGGCGGTGCTCGGGCGAGTGCATCCAGAGGCTCACGAGGCCCTCGGGCGTGCCGTAGCGGCCGGTGCCCCAGGCGATGTTCTCGCCGACGAGCGGGCTCGCGAGGTGACGGCGGATGCGCGCGCCGAACGGCTCGCCGGGGGAGTCGTGGCGGAAGTAGCCGCGCTCGAGCATGTCGGAGGAGTGCTCGCGGGCCGCGCTGTGGAGCGCGCTCGACGGCGCCAGCTGCGTGAGGCCGTGCTCGTGGCGGATGTCGTTGAGCAGCACGAGCACGCGGCTCTCCGAGCTCGCGGTGTACGAGACGGCGTCGGCGGCCTGGGCGAGCGCCGGCACGACGGCGAGGGCGACGAGAGCGAGCAGTGCGCTGGGCAGGATCCTCATACCAACGACATCGAGCGCCGGGACGGCAAGGCAGATCCGAGCTTTCCCCCTGATCGCATCCTCGCTTTCGAGGAGGCCGCGACCCTCGCGGCGCGGAAAGCGCACTAGCGTGGGAGGCATGCCGGCCGATGCCAAGCGCCGCCAGCTGCGCGTCCTGCTCGTCGAGGACGACGAGGCCAACCGCGAGGTCGAGTCGCTGATGCTGCAGCACCTCGGCCACGACGTCGATGCCGTCGCCGACGGTGCGGAGGCGCTGACGGCGCTCGCCGCCGCGCGCTACGACGCGATCGTCATGGACTGCCACATGCCCGTGCTGGACGGCTTCGCGGCCACGGTCGCGATCCGCGCGCGCGAGGCGGATGGCGAGCACATGCCGATCATCGGCCTGGCGGGCCGCGACGAGCGCCGGCTCTGCGTCGAGGCCGGGATGGACGAGCACCTCGCGAAGCCGTTCGCGCTCGCCGCGCTCGCGGACGTGCTCGAGCGCGCGGCGCCGGCGCCCGCCGCGTCGTTCGCCGGCGTCCTCGACCCCGCGATCGTCGAGCAGCTGCGCATGCTCGCGCACCTCGGCAGCGCGGATCTGCTGGGCAAGCTCGAGGCCTCGTTCGCGCGCGACACGCCCGCGCGCCTGGCCGCGCTGAAGGAGGCGGTCGCCGTCGGCGACCGCGGCGCGATCGACTTCAACGTGCACACGCTCAAGGGCAGCGCCGCCAACCTCGGCGCGCTGCGGATCGTGTCGCTCTGCCGCGAGATCGAGGAGGCGCCCGATCTGCCCGCACCGGAGCGCCTCGCAGCGCTCATCGCGCAGCTCGAGCGTGCGACCGCCGAGGCCGGGGCCGCACTCGCCGCCCTGGCCGCGAGCGGCTGAGGCTCAGGCCGCGTGCTGCGCGGCGGCGGGGCCTGCGGCGGCGTGCAGGATCGAGGCGATGATCTCGCTCACGGTGCTGCCCTTGACGACGTAGCCGTCGGCTCCGGCGTCGAACATCTCCTGCATCGTCAGCGCATCGTCGTGGGCCGAGAAAGCGAGCACGCTCGTGCCCGGGGAGCCCAGCTTGATGCCGCGCGCCGCGCTCGCGCCGCCACCCGGCATGCGCACGTCGACGAGCGCGACGTCGGGCAGCTCGCGCGCGGCGAACTGCACCGCGCCGCTCGCGTCCTCGACTGCGCCGACGAGCGCGAGGGCCGGCTCGGAGCGGACGATGCTCGCGAGGATCTCGCGGATCCCCTCGTCGTCCTCCGCGATCAGCACCCGGATCGTGTGGTTCGAATCCATGCTCCGTCGGACGCTAGCAGGCAATAGAGCGATTGCAATCACCCGCAATACCGGCGATCACGTGAGTATGAGTGCACCGAACGGTGGCGACCCGCTCACGCCCGCCCGCACCCGCCGCAGCGCTCGAGGTAGGGGCGGTAGAGCAGCCCGCAGCCACTGCACGTCGCCCGCAGCTCGCCGATCTCGAAGAGCGTCGCCTCGATGCCGTCGAGGCGCTCCTCGGAGACCTCGGGCAGGCGCGCGATGACGCGCTCGATGCGGGCCCGGGTGACGGCTGCGCGGATGAGGGGCTGGGACATGTGGGGACTTTCGCTTCGACGGTGGAGGCGCGTACCCATGTCATCGCTCCGCGCGAGGCGTTCTGCCATCCGAGCTTTCCAGCCAATCGCATCCTCGTTTTCGAGGATGCCTGCCATTACAGGCCGCGCAGCCAGGACGTCGACAGGTAGCGGTCCCAGCTGTCGGGGAGGAGGACGACGACCGGGCCGTCGAGCTCGCCCGAGCGAGCGACGCGCAGGGCCGCGGCGACCGCGGTTCCGGCCGAGCCGCCGACCAGCAGTCCCTCCTCCCGCAGCAGGCGTCCCACGGTCGCGACGCTCTCGTCGTCGGGGATGCGCTCGGCGGCATCGATCACGCCTCGCTCCATCACGGCCGGCGCTGCGCCCGCGCCGATGCCCTCGATCAGGTAGCCGGTGTCGGGTCCGGCGGTGCCCGTCTCGACCCAGTCTGCGAGGCCCGAGCCGAGCGGGTCGGCCAGGACGACGCGCGCGCCCGGGCACTCCCTGCGCAGGTGGCGGCCGACGCCGGTGATCGTGCCGCCGGTGCCCGCACCCGCGACGAAGGCGCCGATGCGGCCGCCCGCCTGGGCCAGGATCTCGGGGCCCGTCGTGCGCTCGTGGACGAGCGGGTTCGCGGGATTGCAGAACTGGTCGGCCAGGAACCAGCCGTGCTCGGCTGCGAGGCGACGCGCGACCTGCTGGAAGTTCTCGGGGTCGCCGAGCGGCGCGTTGCGCGTGATCTCGACGCGCGCGCCGAGCGCCGCCAGCGTCGTGCGCTTGTCGAGCGACATCTTCTCGGGCATGACGCACACGAGGCGGTAGCCGCAGGCGCCCGCCACGAGCGCGAGGCCGAGCCCCGTGTTGCCGGCCGTCGCCTCGACGATGGTGTCGCCGGGCCGCAGCGCACCGCGCTGCTCGGCGTCGCGCACGATCGCGAGCGCGATGCGGTCCTTCACGCTGCCGCCCGGGTTCAGGTGCTCGCACTTGGCGAGCACCGGCACGGGCAGCCCGGCTGCGAGCGGGCCGAGCGGGACGAGCGGCGTGCCGCCGATGAGGCCGAGGACGCCGGCTTCGCGCGTGCCGCTCAGGCGCCGGCTCCGTCGGGCTCGAAGTCGAGCTCGAGGAACTCCTCGACCTCGGGGATCCAGCGCCCCTGCACGAAGCCCGTGTGGCTCGGGTGCCCGTTGTAGGCGGCATAGGCGGCGGCGTCGGCGAACTCCATCGAGAGCGAGTGGCGGTAGCTGCTCTGCCCGCCGGTCTGGCGCAGCACCTCGAAGCGCTCGACGCCGGGGATGCCCTCGAGCTGCTCGCGCGCCGTGCGCAGGAAGTCGGCCTCCTCGGCGGAGCCCTCGGGGTGGCGCAGTCGGAAGACGACCGTGTGTCGGATCATGCGCGACTCCTCGCGGGTTGGCCGGGCTGGCGAGCGGAGTCTAGTGTCGTCGCGCGGTCAGCTCGTAGACTGGAGCGATGGCTGCTCCACTGCTCGCGACGGGCGCGTCCAGTGCCTGACGGCGCAATCGTCATCCTCGGCGGGACCTCGGGCATCGGCCGCGCGCTCGCCGCTCGCTATGTGGGCCAGGGCCGCTCGGTCGTCGTGGCCGGCCGCGATGCCGGGCGCGCCGCGGGCGTCGCGCGCGAGCTCGGCGGCGACGTGCGCGGCATCGCGGTCGACCTCGGACGCCCGGAGGCCATCGCCGCAGCGCTCGCGGGCGTGACGGACGTCGCCCACCTGGTGCTCGCCGCGATCGACCGCGACGAGAACAGCTCCCGCGCCTACGACCTCGCCGGCGCGCTGCAGCTCGTGACCATGAAGCTCGTGGGCTACACGGAGGCCGTCCATGCACTCCTGCCCGAGCTGCGCGCCGACGCCTCGATCCTGCTCTTCGGCGGGCTCGCGAAGGATCGCCCCTATCCCGGCTCGACGACCGTCTCGACCGTCAACGGCGGCATCGAGGGGCTCGTGCGGACGCTTGCCGCGGAGCTCGCGCCGCTGCGCGTCAACGCGCTGCACCCGGGCATCGTGGGCGACAGCCCCGCCTGGGCGAGCAAGCCCCCGGCCGTGCTCGACGCCGTCGTGACCCGCACCCCCATCGGGCGCCTGATCACGATGGACGAGGTCGCCGACGCGGCCGCGTTCCTGCTCGAGAACGGCGCGGTCAACGGCGTCAACCTGACCGTCGACGGCGGGACGCTGCTGCGATGACCTACCTGGTGCGGACGGCCGCGGAGATCGCGCCGGCGCCCTCGGCGCCGTATGGGCCGCACGCCGCGGGGTATGGCCGTGACGATCTCGTCGGGCGCGGCGACGGCGCCGTCCACACGGGCTTCGCGCTCTGCGAGCTCGCTCCCGGCGGCCACGTCGGCACGCACCTGCACTCGCGCGAGGAGAGCTTCTACGTGCTCGAGGGCGAGCCGACGCTCGTGCTCGACGGCCGCGCCCATCGTCTCGTGCCGGGTGAGTGCGGCCTGATCCCGCTCGGCGCCGAGCACGCCTGGCGCGCGAGCGGCGGCGCGCCTGCGCGCTGGCTCGAGATGGCGGCGCCGGCGCCGCGCCTCGACGGGCCGCCCGACACGTTCTTCACGGGTGCCGAGCCGGCCGCGGGCGCCGGCGAGCCGCTCGACATCCGCGATCCGCGGCTGCGCACGTTCTTCCGCCTCGATCCCGGCGCGATGGACCTCGACAACCGCAAGCTGGGCGCGCCGGTCGACGCCCCCACGGTTTCGGCGAGCATGGCGACGGCCCTCCTCGCCTACAGCGGGATCACGCTGAACATGCTGGTCGACCAGCGCCTCGGCGCCGTCCTGCACACGATGTTCATGGTCGAGTACGAGCCAGGTGGCGTCGCCCAGCCGCACGACCACCCGCTCGAGGAGGCGTACTACCTGCTGGCCGGCGAGATCGAGGCCACGGCCGACGGCGCCGTCTTCACGCTCGCTCCCGGCGACTTCTTCTGGACGGGCGTCGGCTGCATCCACTCGTTCGCGAACCGCAGCGATGCGCGCGTGCGCTGGCTCGAGACGCAGTCGCCTCAGCCGCCGAGCAACCACTCCTATCGCTTCGACCGCGACTGGGATCACCTGGCGCGCAAGCTCTCCTAGTGTCCTCGCGCCTGGAGCCCGAGGCCCCGCCCTCAGAAGCTCGGCTTCGCCACCATGTCCACGAGGATCAGCACGAGCAGCGCGGTGTCGAAGCGGAAGATCGTGAAGAGGCGCTGCACCTTGGCGCGCACGAGCGCCGAGTCGGGCCCGTGCTCCTGCGCCGCCTGGTCGATCCGGCCCAGCTCGGGGCCGACGAAGCCGACGCCGACGCAGGCCGCGATCAGCCAGCCCGCGAGCGCGAAGTCGATCCAGAACACGCCCCACCAGTCGTAGCTGCCCTTCTCCATCAGCGCCGCGCCGAACGCGAACGCGAGGAACAGCGCCGGCGTGTAGATGCGCGTGCCGATCCAGGTTCCCATCTTGCCGAGCGCCGCCAGCGTCGGGCCGTCGCCACGCCGCTCGAAGACGATCCCGAGCGTCGTCAGCGTGACGTCGCCGCCCACCCAGATCACGATCGAGACGACGTGCAGCGCCTTGTAGACCTCGTAGGAGCTCGGCGCGAACCAGAGCAGGACGATCGCGCCGACGACGAGCACGAAGCCCGCCAGCAGCGTGGACGTGCTCAGCTTCCCAACGGCCGGGACATCACCAGCGTGCGCAGCTTCCATGACCTCACCGGATCGCTCGGGGCGTGAACGTGTACGCAGAGAGTGAACAGCAGCCGCCGTCGCCCGTCAAGCGTCACTACCCAGCGCTGGCGCGGCGCCTCAGGAGGCGCGGGGCGGCATGCCGGCGAGCTGCCGGGCCATGGCCTCGAGCAGCTTCACGGTCACGCTCGGCTGCTCGCGCACGAGCGGCCTGAAGTTCCACGCCGGCATGCCCCAGCAGACGACGTCGCCCTCGGCCGAGACGGTCGCCGTGCGATCGCCGCCTGCGAGCAGCGCGATCTCGCCGAAGTGGTCGCCGGGCCCCATGTGCGCCACCGTGACGCCGTCCTTCGAGACCGCGAGCTTGCCCTTCTCGACGAAGAAGAAGCCGACGCCGCCCTCGCCCTCCGAGACGATGTTGTCGCCGTCCGAGAACGTCCGGCGCCGCATCGACGCGGAGATCGTCTGCAGGTCCTTGTCGGAGACGTCGGAGAACAGCGCGACACCGCGCAGGAAGTCGTAGGGCTCGTCAGGCATGCGGCGGAGCCTACGCGAAGGCCCTGAACCGGGCAAGCGGTCGCACTTCGCACGCCAAAGAGCCGGGGCCCGGCCCCCTCGGGCGGGGCCGGGCCCCGGGTACTACGTGACCTTGAAGGTGGCCTTCATGCCGCTGTTCGCATGCGGGTCGCACTGGTAGGTGTAGGTGCCCTTCTCGAGCGTCACCGTGACCGACTTCGTGCCCTGGAACGGCACGGTCGTGACGACCTTCTTGACGCCGGGGCCGAAGAAGTCGAAGTTGTGCGAGCTCGACTTGTCGGAGACGGTGATCTTGTACTGGCCGGCCTTGAGCGTCTTGACGGCCTTGCCGCCCTTCGTCAGCTTGATCGTGAAGCCGGGGCCGACGGTGCCGGCGAGCGGCGTCGCGGCGGTCTGCGCGGCGAGGGCGGGCGCGGCGAGCGCGAGGCTCGCCGCGAGGGCGGCGGCGGTGAGGGGGAGCGAGCGGTTCATGGGGACTCCAGAGGGTCGCGGGAGCAGCCGCGGCGCGGGGGGCGCCGGACTGCGCGGACCTCCTGTCTACGGCCTCGCGAGCGGGCCGGATTGACCCCGCGAGGGCGCTCGTCACCTGAGGTAGAAGATGACCGCGACGACGGCCGGCGTCACGAGCCAGGCCACGGCCGTGAGCAGGATGCCGATCGTCGCGAACGTGAGCGAGTCGTCGCGCGGCGGGTTGCCGCACGCGCCGATCGTCTCCCAGAGCGCGTCGAGCGGCTCGTGCAGCATCAGGCGCGAGCGCCGGTGCGCGACGGCGGCGCCCTGCAGGATGACCCACGCGACGCCGGCGAAGATCAGCGCCGCGGCGAGGCCGAGGCCGATCCAGACCGGCAGCCCGCCGCTCGAGAGCCCGCCCACCTGGCTGCCCGCCGAGACGAGGCCCGAGACGACCGCGCCGCCGAGCAGCGAGCGCGGGATGCCGCCCCCGCCGCTGCCGAAGTCGGGCGCGAGCCGCGTCATCGCGATGCGCGCGCGTGCGAGCAGGCGGCGCTCGGGCTGGTCGAACGAGCACTGCGCCTCGCGGCGCTCGTAGAGGCGGCGCATCTGGTTCGCGACCGTGCGCGCGTAGGAGCGCACGATGATGTGCGCGACCTGCTCGACGCCGAGCCGTGCGAGCGGCGTCAGCGGCCCCAGGCCGCGCGGCAGCTTGGGCGCACGCCAGCCGTGGCGGTCGAAGACCTCGAGCGCCTTGATCATGAGGTGGTGGGCGTCCTCGAAGCGATCGGGGTGCGCGAGCACCTCGCGGTCGGCGAGCTCCTTCGTGGCCTCGCGCTCGCGCGGCGAGGCCGGCGTGAGGCCGTCGAGCACGCGCTCGGCGTCGGCGTCCGAGCCGCCGGGGAGCAGGCGGAAGCGGTCGAGCCGCGACGCCAGGTCGTCGAGCAGCAGGCCGGCGCGCGCGCGCTCCGGCGAGGCCGGCTCGGCGGCGGCGTCCTCAGCGCGCTTGCGGGCGATGAGCGCGGCTCCTGATCGGGGCTTCTTGACACATGATCAACCGGTACGATGGACCGACAGATGGCAGCCAGCCTGGATATGCGGTCGGGCATCGCGACACTAGCCGATGCCGCGACCGCGGAGTTGCGCGAGCGCATCCTCTCGGGCGAGCTCGCGTCGGGCGCTCCGCTGCGCCTGGAGGAGCTCGCTCGCTCCCTCGGCACGAGCATCTCCCCCGTGCGCGAGGCCGTGCGCAAGCTCGAGTCGCTCGGGCTCGCCGTGCACGTCGCCCATCGCGGCTCGCGCGTCAAGGAGCTCGACGTCGCCGATCTGCGCGACACCTACGAGGCCCGCCTGGCGCTCGAGCCCGTCGCGGTCGCGCGCGCCTCCGGCCGCATCACGCCCGCGGAGGCGGAGCGAGCGCGCACGGCGCTCGAGAGCTACACCAGCTGCCGCGAGCGCGGCGACCGCCCGGCGGCGCGCGACGCGCACGACGCGTTCCACTTCACGCTCTACACCGCGTCCGGGTCGGACTGGCTCGTGCGCCTGATCCGCCCGACCTGGGACAACAGCGAGCGCTACCGCGAGCTCGCGTTCCAGACCGGCGGCGCCGTCCGCGGGCGGCAGGCCGAGCACGAGCGGATCCTCGCGGCGTGCGTCGCCGGCGATGGCGAGACCGCCGCCGCCGAGCTACGGCGGCACCTCACGGTGACCGCCAACCTGGTCGCCGGCCAGCTCGGCTCGCCGGCGATCTTCCCCGCCGCGGACTGACGCTATTTGAGGTGCAGCTCCATCGGGATGCTGGCGAGCGGCTCGCCGCCGTCGGCCGTCACGAGCCACGTGTCCTGCATGTAGAGACAGTCGCCGCTAGCGGCGATGGCGTGTGGGTGCATCGAGAACACCATGTCCTCGGCGAGCTCCGTCTCGATGCCCTCGCCGATCTTCGGGAACTCGATCATCGTCATGCCGATCGAGTGGCCCGTGACGTGGCCGAGCTGGTAGCCGCGGGACGAGAAGCCCGCCGAGACCGCGCGGTGGACGTCGTGGCACGTCGCGCCGGCCTTGAGGGCCGTGCGCGCAGCCGCGTAGTACTCGCTGTAAGCCTCCATCTGGCGCTTCGTGTGATCGCTGATCGGCGCGTCCTTCGTGCCGACGGCGCGCGAGACCTCGACCCAGTGCATGCCCGGGCCGGCGACCTCGAGCGAGGGCAGGAGGAAGTCGCCGAGGATCTCCTCCTTGCGCGCGATCTTGAACTCCGGCGTGGCCAGGCCGCTGCGACCGGGCGCCGTCAGCACCATGTTCATGGTCAGACGGCCGCAGCCCTCGGACACGAAGTAGCCCTCGGCCGCGCCCATCACCTCGGCGGCGCTCTTGCCGGGGGCATAGGCGTCGAAGAAGATCTCGAAGCCGCGCTGGTTGATGCGCACCGAGTCGCGCACGGACTCGAGCTCGGCCTTGCTCTTGATCGCGCGCGAGTGGTCGAACTCCATGTCGAAGTGCACGAGGTCGAGCCCGCCGAGGGCCGAGTGGTCGCGCACGTTCATGATGTAGTCGAGCCCGAAGACGCCCACGCGCTTCCAGCCGGCGGCCTTCGACCGCGCCGCGATCTCGGCGCCCGGGCGGTCGGCGAAGACCTGCTCGAGCTGCGTCGTGCCGTGCTCGCCGACGTAGCGCGCCTCGGTCGGGAAGACGATGTACGGATCGCCGTCGGCGGGCAGCACGACGTAGGCGTAGCGGTGCACGATCTGGAAGCCCGAGAGATACGTCACCCCGCCCTCGAAGCCGCTGTACTCGCTGCCCGACACGATCAGCGCGTCGAGATCGTGGGCAGCCATCGCGGCCCGGGTGTTGGCGTAGCGGCGGTCGAGCTCGCTCTGCAGATCCATCACGTGGGCGTTCCTTGGGTCGAGGCCTCGATGCCGCGGATCAGCGCGGCGATCGTCTGGTTGAGCGGCGTCGGCACGCCGAGCCGCTCGCCGAAGCTGACGATGCCGCCGTTCAGGTGGTCGATCTCGGTGCGGCGGCCCGCCTCGATGTCCTGCAGCATGCTCGCCTTGTGGTTGTAGCCCACCTCGGGCTTCGCCGCGTGGTCGACGAGCGCCTCGGGATCGGCGTCGAGCACGATCCCCTGGGCGTCGGCCACCGCCGTGCCCTCGCGCACGAGCCCGCTCACGAGCGCGCGGAGATCGGGCCGCTCGCAGACGCGCCCGTGCGTGAGACCCGTGAGCGCCCCGACGGGGTTCGTGGCGGCGTTGAAGATGACCTTGCGCCACTGCGCCGGGCGCGCGTCGGCCACGGCCTTGGCGGGCATGCCCGCGCGCGTGCAGGCAGCGGCGAGCGCCTCGATCTCATCGGCCCGCGCCGGCTTCGGCTCGAAGGGCCCGAACGTCGTGTCGCCCTTGACGTCCCACTGCACGACGCCCGGCTCGAGCAGCTTGCCGGCCGGGAACGTGGTGCCGCGGATCACGCGGCCCACATGGCGAGCAAGCACCTCCTCGTTGCCGACGCCGTTCATGACGGAGGCCACGGCGCCGTCGGCGAAGACGTGCGCCGTCGCCGCGATCGCGGAGTCGGCGTGCATCGCCTTGGTGGCGACGATCCCGAGCTCGCAGGGCGGCAGCGAGGAGGCATCCGTCGTCGCGTGCAGGCGGGCGTGCACGTCGCCCGCCCCGGTCAGCCTCAGACCGGCCTCGGAGATCGCGTCGACGTGCGCCTGCGAGAGGTCGAAGGCCCAGACCTCGACGTCGTCGAGCGTCGCGAGATTGGCGGCGAAGAGCGAGCCGACGGCGCCGCAGCCGACGATGCAGATCCTCATGGTGCGGTCCCTTCCTCCGCGGGTGGCCGGCGCCCCGCGAGACGCCGCCCGAAGGGCAGTGAGAACTCCCGGCCGCCCGTGATGCCCGACGGGCGCAGGATCAGCATCGTAGCCATGACGACGCCCAGGATGACGAGCGTCGTGCCCTGCGGGAGATCGAGCTCGAAGCCGACGTTGACCCCGCTCTCGGCCTGGCTCAGGAACGAGTCGAGGGCGCTCACGACGAGCGCGCCGAGGACGGCGCCCCAGAGGCTCGTCGCGCCGCCGAAGACGAGCATGGCGAGCGTCAGGAACGTCAGCTCGAGGTAGACCGAGTCGGCCGTGATCGAGCCCAGGATGTGCACGTAGATGCCGCCCGCCAGGCCCGCCAGCGCGCCCGAGAGCGTGAACGCGAAGAGCCGCTGGCGGTGCACGTTGACGCCGACCGCGGCAGCCGCCGCGGCGTCCTCGCGCGAGGCCCGCAAGAGGCGCCCGAGGCGGCTGCGCTGGTAGGCGTAGGCGATCGCGATGATGATCAGCACGCCGATCACCGGCTGCAGCGCGCCGTCGGACTCGGGGATCAGCGAGAGCGTGGTCGCGCCCGGGCCGATCTTCGTCCACTCGCGCAGGATGTTGTGCGTGATCTCGAGCACCGCGAACGTCGCGATGCCGGCCGCGAGGCCGGAGAGCCGCATCAGCGGCAGGCCGAGCACGAGCGCGAGCACGCCCCCGACGAGCGCCGCGAGGCCGAGCGAGGGGATCGTGCCGAGCGTGTGGTCGCGCAGCACCGGGAAGAGCTCGGGCAGCACGCCCGACTTCGACTCGACGGGAATCGTCATCACGCCCGAGGCGAACCCGCCGACGGCCACGAAGCTGATCTGCCCGAACGAGAGCACGCCCGAGTTGCCGACGAAGACGTAGACCGCGACGACCATGCCGACCGAGATCAGCGCGCTCAGGAAGTACTGCTCGTTGGCCAGCGAGACCTGCGTGCTGAGCAGGCCGACGAGCACGACGAGCAGCATCGGGCCGAGCACCTCGAGCGCCGGGATCCGCCTCGTCATACGCGATCGACCACCGACGAGCGGCCACGGGCGAAGAGGCCCGCGGGCCGGAGCAGCAGCACGAGGATCACGAGCGCCATCACGACCGACGGCAGGTAGACGGTGCTGTCGGTGGGCAGGGCGCCGTTGACGATGCCCGAGGTCAGCCCGATCACGAAGCCGCCGAGCGTCGCCGTCCAGAGCCGGTCGATGCCGCCCACGACGACGCCGACGAGCACGATGATCGTGTCGTGCAGGGCGAAGTCGGGCGTCACGAACGGCTGCTGCACGGTCAGGATCACCGCCACCGCAGCGGCCAGGGCGCCCGAGAGGACGACCGCCAGGGCGATCACCTGGTTGGCCTTCACGCCGAGCATCCGCGCGGTGCGGAAGTCGGCGGCGGCGGCGCGCGTGCGCAGGCCGATCTCGGTCCGCCCGAGCAGCAGTGCGAGCGCGCCGAGCGCAGCGAGCGCGACGAGCACCGCCACGATCGAGACCTTGCGCACGTCGACGCCCGCAATCGAGACCGACTGGTTGAGCGACGTCAGCGAGGCCACGGGCTCGCCGATCTGATCGTCGCGGATGTCGATCAGGAGCGCGATGCTCTGGAGCACGAACGAGATCGCGAACGTGGTCACGAGCATGACGGTCGGCGATTGCTCGCGGAGCGGCCGGAAGACCGCGCGCTCCATCGCGAGCGAGAGCGCGATGACGACAACGAAGCACGCCGCGATGCTCCAGACGAGCGGCCAGTCGGACGTGTAGGCCATCGTGTACGCGCCGGCCATGATCAGCTGGCCGTAGGCGAAGTTGACGAGCCGCAGGACGCCGAAGACGAGCCCGATGCCGACCGCCATGAGCGCGTAGGTCGCGCCCAGGCCGAGCGCGTCGACGATCACCTGGGCGTTGATCGAGGCGAACGGGATGACGCCGAGTGCGTTCACGAGAGGTAGGCCGCCACCATCTTGTCGGTGTCGCCGGCATCGGCGGGGGTCATCGTCATGCGGATCTCGCCGTTCGCCATCAGGTACGTGCGGTCGGCGAAGGCGACCGTGCGCTGCGCGCGCTGCTCCACGAGCAGCACCGTGATGCCGCGCTCGCGGATCTCGGCGAGCGCGGCGAAGACGGCGTCGACGATCTTGGGCGCGAGGCCGAGCGACGGCTCGTCGAGCAGCAGGACGTCGGGCCGCGCGACGAGCGCGCGTGCGATGGCGAGCTGCTGCTGCTGCCCGCCCGAGAGCACGCCGGCACGGCGGTGGGCGAACTCCTTGACGATCGGGAACTGCGCGTGCACGGCCGCGATGTCGTCGGCCGCGCCGGCCTGCGAGCGGCGGCCCGAGAGCCCGAGCCGCAGGTTCTCCTCCACCGTCAGGTCGGCGAAGATGCGGCGCCCCTCGGGCACGAGCGAGATGCCCGAGCGCGCGACGCTCTCGGGCGAGCGGCCGCGCACGGACGCGCCGGCGAGGCGGATCTCGCCTCCGCGGACGCCGACGAGGCCCATGATCGCGTGCAGCGTCGTCGACTTGCCGGCGCCGTTCGGGCCGATCAGCCCGACGACCTCGCCACGGCCGACCTCGAGCGAGACGTTGCGCACGGCCGCGACGCTGCCGTAGCTCACGTCGAGCCCGGCGAGCTCGAGCATGGCGTCACTCATGCGCCGTCCTCGCGCACGGCGCTCTCGCCGAGGTAGGCGGCGGCGACGTCGAGGTTGGCCCTGATCTCGCCGGGCGCGCCCTCGGCGAGCGTCGTGCCCTGGTCGAGCACGTGGATGCGATCGCAGACGTCCATGATCAGCGCCATGTTGTGATCGATCAGCAGCACGCCCGCACCGTGATCGTCGCGCACGGCCCGCACGACCGCAGCGAACTCGGGCACCTCGGCCTCGGGCAGCCCAGCGGCAGGCTCGTCCATGAGCACGAACGAGGGCTGCATCGCGAGCGCGCGCGCGACGCCGAGGCGCCGCTCGTCGCCGTGCGCGAGCGCGCCGGCGTGCAGGTGCTCCTGCGCCGTCAGGCGGAGCAGCGGCAGCAGCTCGGCGGCGCGTCGCCGGGCCTCGCGTGGCACGGCGCCGACGCCGAGGGCTGCGACCTCGATGTTCTCGCGCACGCTGAGATCGCGGAACGACTTCGAGTGCTGGAAGGTGCGCGCGAGGCCAGCGCGACCGCGGCGCTGCGGGCTCCAGCCCGTGATCTCGAGCTCGCCGAGCTCGATCGCGCCCGACGTGGGGAAGTCGAAGCCGGTCATGAGGTTCACGAGCGTCGACTTGCCGGCGCCGTTCGGGCCGATCAGGCCGACGACCTCGTGCCGGTGCAGCTCGAGCGTCACGTCGTCGAGGGCGTGCACGCCCTCGAACGAGCGCGAGACCGCGCGTGCGCGCAGCGTCCCCTGCGGCGTTGGGGTGTCTGGTTGCTCGGGCAGGGTGGCTCGTCTCCGTGCAAGGCCCGCGGTGGCCCCGGATGCCCGGGGCCACCGCGGAGTCTGCCTAGACCTTCGGGACGACCTTGGCGACGATCGTGCCGACGACCCTGGCCTTCGTGCCGGTGATGCCGATCACGCGGTACTTGCGGCCGAAGACCGTGTGCTGCGTGGCCGAGAAGCTCACGAGGCCCGAGATCGTCGGGAGCTTGTGGAACTTCACCATCTGGGCGGCGAGCGCCGCGCCGTTCGTCGTGTTGCCGGCGCGGGCATAGGCGGTGACGAGCCCGTCGATCGCGGCGGCTCCCGTCACGAATCCGCCCGTTCCGGCCTTGACGGCCTTCGCGAGCTTGTTGACGTCGGGGTTCGGGTCATCGCCGAACGCCGAGGCGAACGTGACGGCGTAGTAGTTCGTGACGCCGGCCTTGGGCAGCCAGTAGGTGCCGTCGCCGGCCCACGAGTTGAGCACCGGCGTGTCGTTGCCGAGCGCACGCAGGCCCGTCACGAACGCGGGCAGCTCGCCGAACGACGTCGCGGTCACGTAGACGTCGGCCTTCTTGCCGTTCAGCCGGCTGACCGCCGCCTGGACGTTGTTGGCGCCCGTCGCGTAGGTCTCGTGATCGACGATCTTGCCGCCGAGCTGCTTGAAGCGGGCCTCGAAGGCCTGCACGACGACCTTGAAGTACGCGAGCAGCGTGTTCGTGCCCGTGCCGGCCGTCTTCCAGCCCTTCTGCCAGGCCCACTGCGCCATGGCCGAGCCCTCGTCCTGGGCGACGTTGCCGAAGCTGAAGGCGAGCGCGCCCTTCGAGCCGAAGCGCTTCGGGCCCATCTGGTCGGTGCCGATGCACGGTGAGATCGCGAGCACGCCGCGGTTGATGGCCTCCTGCACGACCGGCGTCGCGTAGTCGACGTCGCAGGTCGTGAAGATCACGTTCGCGCCCTGGCCGAGCAGGCTGATGGCGCACGCCTTGGCCTTCGTGGGATCGTTGTTCTGCGTGTCGCAGGTGATGATCTTGATCTGCACGCCACCGCGCGCGTTGACCTGCTTGACGCGCACGTTCGCCGCGGCCAGCGCAGGATCGTCGAAGGCCGACATGTTGCCCTTGCTGTCGTACGCCCAGCCGATCGTGATCGAGCCCTTGGTCGCAGCGGTCGCGGTTCCGGTCACCGAGACACCGACTCCGAGCGCCGCGGCCACTGCGAGCAGCGCGCCGAGCGCTCGCTTCCTCTTCACCTTCACGAAGACCTCCTGTGCGGTTGCATTCACGAGCGGGTCGGAGTCACGAGTAGGACTCCTCTTTGGCCTTGATCAGCCGGTAGAGAGCGGTGTGGAGCGGAGCCGGCGCGCCGACGCGGCCGGCCTCTCGCACGAGCGCGCCCGTGATCAGCTCGACCTCGGTGCGCCTGCGTGCTTCGACGTCTTCCAGCATCGATGGATAGTGGGCGCTGCCGCGCTGCGTGGCGAGCACGTTCATCTCCCAGGGGTCGTCGTGCAGCGCGATGCCGGCCGCGGCGGCGATCGCCTTGCCCTCCTGCATGAGGTCGTAGACGAGGCCGCCGAGGTCGGACGGCAGCTCGCGCGCAGCGAACAGCGGCACGTGCGCGAGTCCGGTCAGGGCGGCCACGGCGTTCACCGTCGCGTTGAGATCAGCATCGACCACTGCGCGGGCAGGAGGTCGGGCAGCGCCTCGACCTTGAGGCCCGCGCTCGCGATCAGCGCCGCGGCCTCCTGGACGGCCGCGAACGGCGTGTCCTCGTAGGGGCCGATCCAGGTCTCGGTGTCGAGCACGTACTCGATGTGCGTGTCCGAGTGGCGCGTGCCGCTCATGAACGTCACGCCCGAGATGATCGGCCAGTCCCCGGCCGAGCGCACGGCCCGCTCGGCCCCGAGGCCGTTCAGGACGGTCATGATCGTGGCCCCCGGAAAGCGCCCGCGCAGCGATGCGACGGCGCCCTCCAGGCCGGCGGCCTTGGTCGCGACGATGCCGAGGTCGAACGGCGCGATCTCGCCCGGATCGGCGGATGCGGCCACGCTCGCCTGGCGCTCGCTGCGCCCGCTGATGCGCAGGCCGTCGCGACGCAGCGCGGACGCGTGCTGCTCGCGCCGGGTCAGGACGGAGACCTCCGCGACCGCGGCCAGGTGCCCGGCGAAGAGACTGCCGATCGCACCTGCGCCTATCACGCACACCCGCTTCAACCGCGCCCTGGTCCTTCCGGCCGTCCCATGATTTGATCAAGTATCGCGGGTGCCGCCCACCGCGTCAACGCGCCCCGGACCAGCGGGGCGAGCGCTCGCGCGCGTCAGCTCCCGGCGATCTCGGTGAGCCGGTTGCGGACGGCCCAGAGCTGCGGGAAGAGCTCCTTCGTCGTCATGCCCGCGAGCACCGCGACGGGCGTCCCCTGCGTGCCGATCGCGCCGCCCCCGATCACCCGCTGCACCATCTTCACGTGCACCGAGCGCCAGATCGCGATGCGCTCGTCGAGCTCGATCAGCGCCTCCGCGAGGTCGTACACCGAGGGGTGCTCGCGCTCGCGCACGTAGGCGTCGCTGAGCTCGAGGCCACGGCGGGCGAGCAGCGCCGTGAACGAGGCCCAGAGCGGCTGCGCGAGCCGGCGCACGTGCTTCCAGCCCGGCGAGTCGAAGCCGCTGCCGTGGCCGAGGGCCGTGCGCACCTCGTGGTACTCCCAGGGCGACAGCCGCTCGAGCACGTGCAGCGCATCCGTGACGAGGATGACGCAGTGGTGGGCCCGCCCCAGCAGGCGCACGGCGAGCACGAGCTCGTCGGCGTCGATCTGGCGGATCGCCTCCTCGGTCTCGAAGACGGCGAGCTTGAGCCAGAGCTCCGACGACTGGTGCACCGTCTGGAACAGCAGCTCGTCGCGGTGCACCATCTGCTCCGGCGTCTTCTGCAGCTCGAGCAGCTCGTCGGTGCGCAGGTAGCGCTCGTAGTCGCTGCCGCCGGGCCCCGGCAGGATCGGCTTCAGGTCGCCGTGCCCGAGCACCTCCTTCGCGGTCGAGTCCTCGACCGTCGGGCTGGAATCGCCCGCGGGCGCGGCGTCGTCAGACATTCACGATCCCATCCGGGAACGAGCTCAGCTTCTGCGGTCCGTCGGCGGTCACGAGGAAGTTGTCCTCGACGCGGAGGCCCCCGCCCTCGGGCCAGTAGCAGCCGGGCTCGATCGCGAGCACCATGCCCTCGAGGATCTCGGCCTCGACGGCCTGGTGGGCGTACGGGGGCTCGTGCGCGCGGGCCCCGATGCCGTGCAGGATCGGGTGCGAGGGCTGCCCGGGGAAGCCGAGCGCGGCGATGCCCTCGCGTACGCGGCGGTCGAGCGCGGCGAAGCTGCCGCCCGGCCGCGCCGCTGCCACCGCCTCGTCGTAGACCGCCAGCAAGCCCAGCTCGAGCTCGCGGTAGCGCGGCTTCAGCTCGCCGCAGACGAGGTTCTTCGTGTGATCGGCCCAGTAGCCGTCGGCGCACACCCAGATCTCGAAGAGCGTCGGCTCGCCCTCCTGCACGGGCGCCGCCGAGGTGGCGGTGAACGTGCGGATCGAGGGGCCCGACCAGATCAGCGAGAACGGCAGCGCGAGCTCGACCTTGCCCTGCCAGCCGGTGCCCTCGCCGTGCACGAAGCCCTGCCACGCGGCCGCGGCCTGCGCGCACGTCATGCCCGGCCGCAGCACGCCGCGCATGTGCTCCATCGCCGCCGCGGCGATGTCGTTCGCGAGCTGCATGCGCTCGATCTCCTGCGGGGTCTTGAGCGAGCGCGCCGCCACCAGCAGCGGCGTCGCGTCGGCGGCGTCCGGGAACGCGTCGAACCAGCCGCGCCCGAACGTCGTCGGCTCGCCGACCATGCGGTCGGAGGCCTGGGTGCCGCCGCTCAGCTCGATCGCGACCCGGCCGTAGTCGGCTGCGACCTGCACGGCGACCTCCTGCGCGCGCAGGCCCGGCGGTCGCGGGTCGGTCGCCTCGTAGCCCGAGAAGAGGCGGACGTCCGTCGTCCAGGCCGTGCGCGCGGCGTCGTCGGCGGAGGCCTCGAGGCAGATCAGGACGGGCTCGCCCTCGCGCGGGAAGACGCAGGCGTCATAGCCCTTCATGCCCCAGAAGTTCGTCAGGTAGAGGATCGCGTCCGGCGCCCGCACGACGAGCGCGTCGAGCTCGCGCTCGGACATCAGCGCGCGCACGCGCTCGAGCTTCGCGTCGTCACGCGGCCAGGTCACCAGCGCACCTTCGGCGGCGGCGGCTCGCCGTGGCCCTCCTGCCACGAGATCACCGGGTTGCGCAGCGTGCCGATGCCCTCGATCTCGCACTCCATGACGTCGCCGGGCCGGAGGTAGAGCGAGGCGGCGTCGGGCGAGAAGCCGGCCACGCCCGAGACGGTGCCGGTCGAGACCACGTCGCCCGCCGAGTAGCCGAGCGCCGAGTAGTGGCTGAGGATCTCCGCGATCGTGACCGACATGCGCGAGGTGTGCGACTCCTGCCGCGGCGTGCCGTTGACGCGCAACTCCATCTTGAGG
>DASXXY010000007.1:0-18206 GCA_036502805.1 Gaiellales bacterium
GCGCGCTGGCCGGTTCGACGCGGGCCGGCAAGGCCACGAGCGACGTCGACATCCTCAACTTCGCGCTCACGCTGGAGTACCTCGAGGCCGCGTTCTACGCCGAGGCCGTCTCGGGCGGCAAGCTCTCCGGCGAGGCGAAGAGCTTCGCCGCGACGGTTGCCAAGCACGAGGCCGCGCACGTGTCGTTCCTGAAGGGTGCGCTGGGCGCGAAGGCCGTGAAGAAGCCGACGTTCGACTTCAAGGGCACGACGATGAAGCAGGCGACGTTCCTCAAGACGGCGATGGTGCTCGAAGACACGGGCGTGTCGGCCTATGCCGGCGCGGCGCCGATGATCGCGGACAAGAAGACGCTCGCCGCGGCGCTCTCGGTGCACTCCGTCGAGGCCCGCCATGCCGCCTGGGTGCGCGACATCCTCGGCAAGGGCGGCGCGCCGCTGCCCGCACCCGCCGCCTTCGGCCCCGCGCTCAGCAAGGCGCAGGTCCTGAAGGCCGTCACCGGCACGGGCTTCATCACCGGCTAGCTCGCTCCCGGCACGTGAACGACGGCGGGGCCGCGCAGCGCGCGGCCCCGCCGTCGTTTTCCGCGGCGCTGCGCTGCGGGGCGGGCCCGGACGACGCGCTCGCCGTTCGCCGGGCTGCTCGCTCAGGCCGCGAGCGTCAGCGGCCGCCGCGGGCCGGGCAGCGCGAAGCGCATCGTGACGCGCGTCCCCTCGCCGGGCCGCGACCAGATCTGTGCGCTGTCGGAGACGAGGTCGATGAGCGAGATGCCGCGGCCGCCGTCGTCGACGCGCGCCGCACGGCCGCGGAAGAGGCCGATGCCGCAGTCGCGGACGGCGATCACGAGCGTGTCGATCTCGACGTGCGCGTCGAGCCCGTACGTCATGGCGCCGGGATCGTCGCCGTAGGCGTGCAGGACGCAGTTCGTGCAGGCCTCGGTCGTGGCCAGGCGGATGCGATTGCGCAGCTCGCCGGCGATGCCGAGGTCGTCGCACAGGCCGGAGATCGCATGGCGGGCGGCCGGAACCCCCTCGAGGGTCGCCGCGACACGGACGTTGAGGCTGTTCGGCTGCTGGCCCACTCGTCCCATTCGCCACGTGCCCGGTCGCGGTTCGGGTGCTACGGCCGGTCCGGTCCGCGCAGACGCCGGCGACGGAGCCGGGCAACCCGGCTCCGTCGCCGGCGCGTGTGCGCACGGCCGGCGGCCGCGGTCAGCCGATCGCGACCGTCGAGCAGATCGAGATGAAGCTGATCGCCCTGAGGCCGCCGAGGCTCGCGTTCGCGGGCCCCTTGCCGGCGCTCGTCAGCAGCCCGGCCTTGAAGTCGGCGCTGACCTGAGCGGCCGAGGTGAGCTCGACGCGCTTGCCCGCGTCGATCGCCGCGGTCGTCCAGACGGCGGGATGGAGATCCCACACGGGCGTGTAGTCGGGCGCGCCGGGGAGCGACTGCGTGATGTTGAGCGGGTCGGCGCCGCTGAGCACGGCCGACTGCAGACCCTGACGCGACGCGCCCGAGCGCGCACCGTTGATGACCGGGATGATCGCCGAGCGAGCGGAGCTCGTCGCGTCCGACCCGAGTCCCGGGGCGTGGTCGAGATTCGGGGCGTAGGTGCTGCCTTCGAGCGCTGCGACGAGCGTCGACGAGGCGTCGGTGCGGACGTAGAGGACGCGCGTTCCGGCGAACCAGCCGCGCAGGAGCTTCAGCGTGACGCGCTTGCGAGCGGTGTCGATCGAGACCACGGAGTCGCTGCGGCCCGTGGCGTTCATGACCTGCGGGGCATCGAGCACGACGCCGCCGCCGAGCGTGACGAGCGGGCTGTAGCTCGCGTCACCGACGGCTCCCGGCACTGCCTTGGCAGGCGGGAAGCCCTCGTCGGACGCGACCACCGTGCGCTTCGGGGCGAAGTTCACGGTGCCCGCGAACGCCACCGTGCCGTTCTTCGAGCGTGCGTGCTGGACTGCTCGGGTGCCGAGCGCGTTCGCGAGGCGCGGTGCGAAGTTCACGCCGCGCCGGGCGGCGTCCGCCTTGCTCGAGGAGTCGATCACGACGTACCAGGTGCGTGCGCCGGTCGCGGTCGTACCGGCGTGCAGCGGCAGCGTGATCGTCTCCGCTCCCGCATCGAGCGAGATGGCGCTCGTGAGGAGCGATTTGGCAGTGCCCTTCGCCGGCGTCGCGCCGGCGCTGGCAGCGCCGGCGATCGCCGTCGCCGCGAGCACTGCGACGGGCAGCGCGAGGCGGGCTCGGGTGGTGAATCGGAACATGAGATCGGAACTCCCTGATCGTTGCGTCGAGGTGAGCCTCCAGTAGTAGCCGTGAGAGCTTGCCGCCCACTTACGCCGAGGAGAACAGTCCCTGAACGTCGTGCCGCGCGCCCGCGAGCCGGCACGAGAGATCCGATTCGGAGCACCGCTCGTAGAGGGGCGTGACCATCGGCGCAGCGACCTGAGCGTGAAGACCCTCCCCGACCTCGAGCTCGCCGACTGGCGGCGTCGGGTCGCCGCGCTGTACGCCGCCGTGC
Source organism: Gaiellales bacterium (assembly GCA_036502805.1). GTDB lineage: Bacteria > Actinomycetota > Thermoleophilia > Gaiellales > JALYLC01 > JALYLC01. The sequence goes on from DASXXY010000007.1 coordinate 2,516, forward strand.
GCGCCGACGACGATCCCGAGCGGGCGCACGCGCGCTGGCGTGCGGCCCGCGACGAGCTCTTCCAGACCCACCCGCAGAGTCCGCTGGCCGCCGGCGACCCGCTGCGCGGCGGTCTCTCCTACTGGCCCTACGACGCCGCTCTGCGCTTCGAGCTCGACCTGCATCCGGCCGGCGCGCCCGAGGAGCTGCCGCTGCCGACCGGCTCCGACGAGACGACCCGGCTGCAGCTCGTGGGACACATCGAGCTGCCGGACCCGATCGCCGCGACGGTCGCCGTGTGGCGCCTTGCGCAGTACGCGGGAGGGCTCTTCCTGCCGCTGCGCGACGGGACGGCGGGCGACACGTCCTACGGCGGCGGCCGCTACGCGCTCGACACCGCGAAGAGCGCCGATCTCGGCGGCGGCCCCGGCACCCTGATCGTCGATCTCAACTTCCTCTACCACCCGTCGTGCCGCTACGACGACCGCTGGCTCTGCCCGCTGGCCCCTGCGGCGAACGTCATCGCGGCGCCGGTGCGCGCGGGCGAGCGTCTCTGACGCCAGGGGCCCGTCGCACCCGCTCGGCGCGCGCTGCGTGAGGGACGCGATCTGCGACTACGGTGGGCAGGAGATGAAGAATCCTCGCGAGACTCGCACCTGCATCGCCCGCGCCGCTCGCGGCAGTGGCGCCCTGCGCGCCAGTGCGCGCTGCGGAGCCGCGGCGCTCGACTTCGGCGACGTCCGGGTCGCGGGTCAGCTCGTCGAGATCCCGCTCTGCCAGGCGCACTTCCGCAAGCTCCGCGACAGCAGCGATCCGATCGCGCTCGGCGCGAGCTGGGCCGCGGCCGCAGCGGGGTCCTGAGCCGGCTTCGGCTGCACGCGACGGCGAGCCGCTCCCGGCCGCGCCGTCGACCTCACGCAGCGCAGCGTGACCGGCCCCGACCGCCGCCGAGGTCTGCTCGCCCGGTCGCTGCCTTCCGCAGCCAGGGCCGCGCGTCCCGGCGACCTCTCGTGACGGGTCGCGACCTGCGCTCTCGACAATTCCGCCACGTACGCGCATCCGGGAGGCCGCTCGACGTGACACTCCTGCGTCAGTGGCAGACGGCTCCCGAGACGCGCGCTGCGCGCGTGCCCCTCGATCCGCGGGCGAGCGTACTCCGCGTCGCCGACGCTCGCGGGCGTGCGAATCGCCGACGTGCGGAGGGCTGCGCGGATCTGCAGACCTCGCACGGACTTGACGCCTCCCGGGCGGCCGGATCAAGATGCGTCGCGGCGCGTCGAACCGGAACGCCCGATCTGCCCGAGGAGCACCCGATGACCGACAGGAAGCCGAACGCCGGCGCCAACGAGCCGCGCAGCGACGCCGCCCAGCTGATCGACGGTCGGATCGAGGAGCTCGGCGATTGGCGGGGCGAGCTGCTCGGCCGCCTGCGCGCCCTGATCAAGGAGGCCGATCCCGACGTCGTCGAGGACTGGAAGTGGCGGGGCGTCCCGGTCTGGTACCACGACGGCATGCTCTGCACGGGCGAGACGTACAAGGCCGTCGTGAAGATGACGTTCGCCAAGGGCGCGGCGCTCGACGATCCGTCCGCGCTCTTCAACTCCAGCCTGGAGGGCAGCACGCGGCGCGCGATCGACTTCCGGCACGGCGAGGAGATCGACGAGCAGGCGCTCAAGGCCCTCGTTCGCGCCGCCGTGGCGCTGAACGAGTCGAAGACCCGGGGCTGATCCCGGGCGGGGCGACAAGCGTCCCCGACTGCACGGCGGACGTCCTCGTGGCGGCGCGAGCGGCTCACTGCCACCACGGCCCAGGTACTCGCGCGCGGGGAGCCCGAAGGCGCGAACGACGCTCCTACATTCCTCTTACGCTCACCACAGCGCTCTCACAATTCACCGTGATCTGCTGGGCGTATGTCGAATCCTCCCTCTTCGCGCGCCGGCCGCCCGTGGGCGACCGGCCGCTCTCTCATGTGTCGCGGTGGAGCGATTGCACTCGTCTTCGCAGGTGCCGTCGGATTGACCGCGTGTGGCGGCGGCAGCGGCTCGTCTGCCACGTCCGCTGCGACGACCAGTAGTGGCAGTGCCACCACGGCGGCGACAGCCACCGGCGGCGCGACGGCCAACGCCGCGTTCGCGAAGTACTCGGCCTGCCTCCGGCAGCACGGCGTCACGCTCCCCGCCCGCGGCACCGGCGGCGCAGGGCCCGGCGGGCCTCCGAGCACGACCGGCGGCACGAACACCCCGCCGCAGCAGCCGGCGGGCGGAGCCGGCAGCGCGACGTTCCAGAAGGCGCAGACCGCGTGTGCGAGCCTGCGGCCCAAGGGCGCTCGCGCAGGCGGCCCGGGCTTCGGCGGCGGGCAGGACAACGCGGCGTTTGCGGCGTATCGCAACTGCCTCACGATCCACGGCGTCAAGGCCTCGTCGCTGCGCCCCGGCAGCGCCGGCACGGCGACGGTCAGCGCCAAGGTCAAGCAGGCGATGACGGCGTGTGCGAGCCTGCGGCCGGCACCGGCGAACCGCCCCGCGTCCACGACGACGACGCCGTCGCAATGAGCGGCCGGCTGTCCTCCCTCACCCGGCGCGCCGCAGCGGCCTACACGGTCCTCGTCGTCGCGATCGCGGTCGCCGCATGGCTCGCGTACTCGTCGATCTACGGCACGTCCTCGTCCTCGGCGAGCGGCGTGGCGCGCACGGTCACGGTCACGCGCGGCACGGTGCAGTCGAGCGTCTCGGCCTCGGGCAACGTCTCCGCGGCAGCCTCGGCCTCACCGGCGTTCGCGACGAGCGGCACGCTGACGGCGCTGTCGGTCGCCGTCGGCGACCGCGTCCGCAAGGGCCAGGTGATCGCGAAGATCGATGCGACCCAGGCCAGGGCGACGCTGGCATCCGACCAGGCGAGTCTGACGTCGGCCGAGTCGGCGCTCACGGCGGCGCGGGCCGGCGGCAGCGCGTCGCAACGCGCCCAGAACACCACGAGCCTGAGCTCGGCGAAGCTGCAGCTCAGCTCGGGACAGCAGACGCTCGTCGCCGACACGGCGACGCTGGCGCTCGCGAAGAAGCAGCTCGCGGCGGATCTGCTGCTCGGCTGCGCGGCGTCCTCGTCGAGCACCGGCTCGGCCGCCGCGTCCTCCCAGCCGTCGAGCTCCACGACGAACGGCAGCTCGGGCTCGTCGGCGACCACGACGCCCTCGACCACGGCTGCGACGCGCACGACGCAGTCGCTCAGCGCGGTTGCGGCCGACGCCCCGACGGTCACCACCGGGACGACCGGCACGGTCACGACGAAGGCCGTCGCGCTGACCGGCAGCGTGAATCCCCAGGGCCTGGCGACGACGTACGTCTTCCAGTACGGGCGCAAGGCGTCGTTCGGCTCGACGACGCGCACCATCGCGGCCGGCAGCGGGACGACCGCCGTCACCGCGTCGGCCACGATCGGCGGCCTCGCGCCGGCGACGACCTACATCTACCGGCTCGTCGCCAAGAACACGCAGGGCACGAGCACGGGCCTGGCGCAGACCTTCACGACGGCGACGACGTCGTGCTCGACCGATCGCACCGCGATCGCGAGCGCCGAGCGCGCGGTGGCCCAGCAGAAGCTGACGGTCTCCCAGCAGCAGGGGGCCGTGGCAGCCGCGCAGGCGAGCGTCGACTCCTCGGTCGACGCCGCCACCGTCGCGCAGGACGCCGCTCAGGTCACGCAGGCGAAGCTGACGGTCGCCTCGGCCGCCAAGGCCGTCCGCGAGACCGTGCTGCGGGCGCCGATCAGCGGCACCATCACCGCGGTCGCCGCGAGCGTCGGCGACAGCGTCGGCAGCTCGTCCTCGTCGAGCTCCGGTGGCGGCGCGAGCGCGGCCGGAGGCGCCGCGACCACGACCGCGAGCACGTCGACCTCGTCGTCCGGCGTCGTCACGATCGCGAACCTCGCCAAGCTCGAGGTCGTCGCCGGCTTCGCCGAGGCCGACGCCACCAAGATCACGGTCGGCCAGGCTGCGACCGTCACGCTCTCGGCGCTTCCCAACACGACGGTCTCGGGCACGGTGACCGCCGTCTCGCCGACCGCGACCGTGACGAGCAACGTCGTGACCTACGACGTCACGATCGCCCTCGTCAAGCCCGCGGCCAGCGTCCGCAACGGCATGACCGCCGACGTGAGCGTCGTCGTCGCCAACAAGGCGAACGTCCTCGAGTTGCCGAGCGCGGCCATCACGGCCGCCGGCCGTGGCTCGACCGTCACGATCCTGAGCGGCGGCAAGCAGACCGTCGCGACCGTCACCACCGGCCTCGTCGGCACCTCGACGACGCAGATCGTCACCGGCGTCAGCGCCGGCGACGTCGTCGTCGAGCCGACGGTCTCGGTGACGGCCGCCACGTCGACCTCGACCTCCTCGAGCTCGCTCACGAGGGGCGGCTTCGGCGGCAACGGCGGTCCGGGCGGCGGAGGGCCCCCGTGAGCACGCCGGTGATGCACGCGGTGCCTGCCGAGGGAGGCGCCGCGCCCGACACGGCCGTGCCCGTGATCGAGCTGCGCGACGTCGCCAAGACCTACGCCATCGGCGACATCGAGGTGCACGCGCTGCGCGGCGTCTCGCTGACCGTCGAGCGCGGCGACTTCGTCGCGATCATGGGCGCGTCGGGCTCGGGCAAGTCGACGCTGATGAACATCATCGGCTGCCTCGACGTCCCCTCGCGCGGCTGGTACTGGCTCGACGGCGTCGACGTCCGCACGCTCGACGAGGGCGCGCTCTCGCGCGTCTGCAGCCGCAAGATCGGCTTCGTCTTCCAGAGCTTCAACCTGATCGCCCGCACCTCCGCGCTCGCCAACGTCGAGCTCCCGCTCGCCTACATGGGCGTCGGCGCGCGCGAGCGCCGGGTGCGCGCGCTCGCAGCGCTCGACGCCGTCGGCCTGGGCGATCGCGCGGCGCACGTTCCGAGCGAGCTCTCGGGCGGCCAGCAGCAGCGCGTCGCCGTCGCCCGCGCGCTCGTCACGAACCCCGCGCTGATCCTCGCCGACGAGCCGACCGGCAACCTCGACAGCGTCGCCTCCGACGACGTCATGGAGATCTTCGACACGGTCCACCGCGCCGGCCGGACGGTGGTCATGATCACGCACGAGGAGGAGATCGCCGCGCGTGCCCACCGCGTCGTGCGGCTGCGCGACGGCGAGATCCTCTCGGACACGACGCGGGACGCGCCGTGAGCTGGCGCGACAACCTCCGCATCGCGGTGGGGGGAATCGTCTCGAACAAGCTCCGCTCGGCGCTCACGGTGCTGGGCGTGCTGATCGGCGTCGCGGCGGTCGTGATCCTCGTCGCCGTCGGCACCGGCTCCTCCCAGGCGGTCGCCGACCAGATCGCCAAGCTCGGCACGAACACGCTCACCGTGTCCGCCACCGGGCGCTTCGGCGGCGGCCGCTCGACCACCGGCACGCAGTCGCGCACGGCGTCGCTCACGATCGCGAGCGTCAAGGCGCTCGAGGATCCCGACAACGCCCCCGACGTCGTCTCGGTCTCGCCGGTCGCGTCGACCTCCGTCACCGCGACGTTCGACGGCGCGACGACGACGGCGACGGTGGACGGCTCGACGCCCTCGTACCTGGCGGCCGAGAACTACTCGGTCGCGGCCGGCCGCGCCATCACCGACAAGGACGTCGACGACCACGCGCGCGTCATCGACATCGGCCAGACGGTCGCCTCGGAGCTCTTCACGAGCGGCCAGAACCCGATCGGCCAGACGGTGCAGCTCGGCTCGGCCAGCTTCACCGTCGTCGGCCTGCTCGCGGCCAAGGGCTCGAGCGGCCTGCAGGACGCCGACGCCGTCGCGATCGCCCCGTACACCGCGGTCGAGGATGTGCTCACGGGGTACTCCCAGTCGTTCAGCCAGCTGATCGTGCAGGGCCGCTCGGCCTCCACGCTCAACCTCGCGCAGGCGGAGGTCGAGAGCATCCTCGCCTCGGCCAACGACACCACGGTCGCCGCCCTGCCGTTCCGCGTCCTCAACCAGCAGACGCTCCTGACCGCGGCCACGAGCACGTCGCGGACGTTCACCGTCCTGCTCGCCGCCGTCGCCGCGATCTCGCTGCTCGTCGGCGGCATCGGCGTGATGAACATCATGCTCGTCACCGTCACGGAGCGCACGCGCGAGATCGGCATCCGCAAGGCCATCGGCGCTCCCAAGGGCGCGATCCTCACCCAGTTCCTGCTCGAGGCCGTGCTGCTCTCGCTGATCGGCGGCGTCGCCGGCATCCTCGCGGGCCTCGTCGGCAGCAGATTCCGCATCGACGGCGTCCAGCCCGTGATCGCGCCGTACTCGATCGTCCTGTCGTTCGCGATCGCGATCGCCGTGGGCGTCTTCTTCGGCTTCTACCCCGCCAACCGCGCCGCGTCGCTCCGCCCGATCGACGCGCTCCGCTACGAATAGGACGCTTCCGATGCCGAACCCGATCCGCGGCCTGATCGCAGGCCTCCGCGCCTCGCAGCGCCGGCCCGTCACGAGCGCCGGCCCGGCCGGAGCGCGGCCCGCAGGCGATGCCGAGTGGCCGCAGCACGTGGCCTCGGGCGGCCTCCGCATGCAGCCGCTGACGGCGCTGCTCGGCGTCGCCCTGATCGCCATCCTCGGCATCTGGGGCGGGGCGGAGCTGCAGAAGCGCCACGGCGGCGGCGCGAGCGCGTCCTCGACCGCCGGCGCGGGCGCGTTCGCGGGTCGCACCGCGGGCACCGCACGGCAGGGCGGCTTCACCGGCGCGCCCTCCGGTGCCGCCGGCAGCGCGAGCGGCACCGTCACGTCCGTCACCGCGACGAAGCTCTACCTCACGTCCTCGAGCGGTGCGCTCGTCACCGTCAAGCTGACGGCCAAGACGACCTACACCCGCACCGCCAGGTCGGCCGCGACGGGCCTGAAGCTCGGCGACAGCGCGGTCGTGCAGGGCGCCGAGAACGCCGCCGGCATCGTCGTCGCGACATCCGTCACGGCCACGGCGAAGGGCGTGACCGTCGCGACGCGCGGCTTCGGCGGCTTCGGAGGCGCGCCCGGCGCGGGCGCCGCCGGCGGCTGATCTCCAATGAAGGGCCGTCCGAGCGATCGGACGGGGCTCGACTCAGGCCTTCGGCCGGCGTCCGAGCAGCCGTGCGAAGTTGATGTCCCACCCGAGCCCGAAGACGCGCGGCACGAAGAAGCGCGGCTCGTCGGGGTTCCAGAGCCGCGACTTCGCGCGCGCCACCGTCGGGCGGCGCCAGTCATAGGGGACACCCAGGACGGTGCCGGTGTCGCCGCCTTTCACCCGGCTTGCAACGGCGAGACCGAGTGCGGCGGTGACGAGGTATTTCGAGCTGCGACGAAGCATCGTGCCTCCAGAGCCGAGGAACCTCCCTCGGGGGGCATCGTAGCCGCGCAGACCGTCGCCGCTTGCGCCTCCGCGCGCCTGGGAGCAAGCTGCAGCGCGTGACGCCCGCGGATCCATTCGCCGTCCTCTCGGCCGCCGAGCGCGACCTGCTGCGCCGCTCGGCGCTGCCCGAGCGGGTCGAGCCGATGAAGGCCGTGCTCACCGCCGAGCGCTTCTCCGACGCCGCCTGGAGCTTCGAGCGCAAGCTCGACGGCATCCGCTGTCTCGCCATCAAGGGCGACCGCGGGGTGCGGCTGCTCTCGCGCAACGACCTCAGCCTCAACGCGCGCTTCGCCCCCATCGCCGAGGCGCTCGCGGCCGATCCGGCCGGCCCGCTCGTGCTCGACGGCGAGATCGTGGCGTTCGCCGGAGCGACGTCGAGCTTCGAGCTCCTGCAGCAGCGCGGCGAGCGGCGGGTCTCGGTCTTCCTCTACGTCTTCGACCTCCTGCATCTCGCCGGCTACGACACGACCGCACTGCCGCTCCACGCGCGGCGCCGGCTGCTCCGCGGCGCCGTCCGCTACGACGGGCCGCTGCGCCTGACGCAGGCGCACGCGCGTGCCGGCGAGCGGCTGTTCGCGGAGGCCTGCAGCAAGGGCTGGGAGGGCCTGATCGCGAAGCGCACGGACGCGCCCTACACGCACGGCCGCTCGCGCGACTGGCTGAAGTTCAAGTGCTCGGCCGAGCAGGAGCTCGTGATCGGCGGCTACACCGCGCCGCGCGGCAGCCAGAGCGGGTTCGGCGCGCTGCTGCTCGGGCATTTCGCTGCCGGAGAGCTGCGCTATGCGGGCAAGGTCGGCACGGGCTTCACGCGCGAGACGCTCGCCGACCTGGCCGGCCGTCTCGCGTCGCTGCAGCGCGAGCGCTCGCCGTTCGCGGATGACGTCCGCGAGCCGCACGTGACCTGGGTGGAGCCGCGGCTCGTCGCGCAGGTCGGCTTCTCGGAGTGGACGCGCGACGGCCGCCTGCGCCACCCGCGCTTCCTCGGGCTGCGCGACGACAAGGCGGCCACGGAGGTCGTGCGCGAGTCGTGAGGCCGGTCGGCGCGTGCGCCGCATGGCTGCACGTCGATCGAGCGGCCGCGACGAGATTGCGCCGTCGTCCTGCGGGGCAGAACACCGCATGGCGCGGACGAGAGACGCGGTCGAGGCGCTGATCGTGCTCGATGTCGTCACGACCTTCGAGCACGAGGACGGTGAGCGGCTGCTCGCATCCATGCGCGAGCGGGTCTCTGCGCTGCGGCGCGCCGTGGTGCATGCGCGCGGGCGGCTGCCCGTGGTCTACGTCAACGACGCGCACGGCTGCTGGGACGGCGATGCGCGCGGACTCGTGGCGCGCGCTCGCAGCGGCGTGGGTGGAGACGTCGTGGCTGCGCTCGCGCCCGCTCCCGGCGATCGCTTCCTCTTCAAGCCGCGCTACTCGGCTCTCGACGGAACCGCGCTCGCCCACGTTCTCGCGGAGCTCGCCGTGACGCGGCTCGTGCTCGCCGGCGCGGCGACCGAGATGTGCGTGGCGCAGACCGCCATCCACGCGCGCGAGCAGGACCTGCAGGTCACCGTGCTGCGCGACGCGTGTGCCACCGTCCGAGCCGAGGACGAGCGGATCTCGCTCGAGTACCTCGAGCACGTGACCGGCAGCGTGATCCTGTGCGTCGAGGACTGGGCGACACGGGGCGGCGATCGGCCCGTCGGGGCGGACTGACCGCGCACGCGCCGGAGGGACTCGGGGCGTGGGGTTCGAGTGCTCAACGGCTGGCTCGGCGTCGCCGTCATCGACGGCTACCACGCGACGGCCGCCGTGGGATCGCTCGCGCTCGGCCTCTTCCTCGCGGCGTCACGGCCGGACGATGGTTCGGAACCTCGCTGGTGGACCGCCTCGGCCGGCTCGCGAGCGTCCGGGTCTCCGCCCTCCTCGCCAGCCTGGGCCTGATCCTGCTGGTTCGGAGCGTGGGTCGCCTTGGCGCTCGTAGGCGTCGTACTGTGCGGCCTCGGAGATGCGCTCGGCTTCCCGCTGGGCATGAGCGCCGCAGCCGACGATCCCGCGCTCGCGGCGAGTCGCGTCGGCGTCGTCAGCTCGATCGGCTGGCTCGCGTTTCTCGGCGGACCAGCCGTCGTCGGCCTCCTCGGAAGACACGTCGGCACCCTCCGCGCGCTGCTCGCCGCAGCGGCGCTCGGCGCGATCGGCCTCGCGCTGTCCGCCGCGCTGGCAGAGCGGTCCTGAGCACGGGCCGCGGGCACGCGCGGTCATCCGCTCGGGGTGGTTTGCGGACGCGCGGCGCTCGGGTAGAGCTTCTCACCGCCGCATCCGAGAGGAGGATCACGATGGCCAAGTCGAACGTCTGGAAGGTCCCACACGGCGAGGTGTGGGCAGACGAGCGAGAGGGCGCGAGACACGCCTCGGCGATCTTCGCCACGGAGTCGGTTGCCATCCGCCACCACCTCGACGCGCTGATCCTGAAGCTCGCGGCGGCGCAGGCCGGCTCGCTCGCCGCCGTGCGAGCGTCACGACGGCATGCCGAGGCGGCACTCGCGATCCTCGACGGCTCGGACGAGGTGATGTGCGAGCACGCCCGCGTCTTCGGCGTCGCCCGGACCGCCGACGAGTGGCAGTGCCACGGCTGCGGAGCGAACTGGCCCGCGAGCACGGCCGCGTTCGGGCCGGCGACCGTTCGCACGCAGCGCGCGGTCAGTGCCCGTGCCCCGCTGGCGGCGCGAGCCGACGCGGAGGATGTCGCTGCGCCGGTGACGTCGCCATGAGGTGCGCGCGCTGCAGCAAGGGCGTGACGCCCGTCGCCGCGAAGGAGACCACGACCTCGGGGCAGGAGCGGATCGTGCTGCGATGTCCTGCGTGCGGGTGGTTCTTCGACGCGAGGCGCGTCCCCGCTCGGTAGGTAGGCGAGCGAGACCGGGCCCCGGCCTCGTCAGCCGGAGCCTGCCTGACCGGGCCCGTCACGCGGCTGCGAGGCGATCGAATCCAGGCGCTCGGGCCGCCGTACTATCGTCCGCTCATGCATTGGGCGTCGCGCTGGTGGCACGACGAGGTGCTCCACGGGTTCAAGGGGCCGCTGCTCGTCAGCTTCCTCGCGTTCGTGCTGACCTTCCTGCTCACGCGCACGATCACGCGGATGATCCGGGCCGGCAAGGGCCCGTTCCACAACGTCAGCGACGGCGGCGTGCACCTGCACCACTCGACGCCCGGGGTGGTGCTCCTGGTCGCGGGCGGCTTCGGCGCGGTGGGAGCTCAGGCGCGCTCCCCGTGGGCCTACCTCGCCGCGGCGCTCGTCGGCATCGGCGCCTCGCTGGTGCTCGACGAGTTCGCCATGCTCTTCCACCTCGAGGACGACTACTGGTCGCAGGAGGGCGAGCTCTCGGTCAACGTGGTCACGCTCGCGGCGGCGTGCATCGGGCTCGAGGTGGTCGGCGTCACTCCGGTCAGCGACCTCGGCGGCACCGAGGGAGTCGTGCGCGGCGGCGTGGCAGCGGCGCTCGTGCTGCACCTGCTGCTCGTCGCGACGACCGCCTTCAAGGGCAAGTACCCGACGGCGCTGATCGGGCTGTTCGCGGCCCCGGTGACGTGGGTGGCCGCCGTGCGCCTCGCGCGTCCGACCTCGCCGTGGGCGCGCCGGTTCTACTCCGATGCGAAACGCGCTCGTGCCGAGCGGCGCACAGCCGAGTTCGACAGTCGCTACGGGCCGCTGCGGCAGCGCTGGGACGACGTCATTGGCGGCGCGCCCTCGGCGCCGAACCCGCCGCCGGTGCACGGCGAGTGAGCGTCGGGCGACGGGCGCTCAGAGACGAGCCACGCCACGGTGGCCGTAGGGCGGGAGCGTGCCCTCCATGTGCGCGAGGCCGTCTCGCCGCGCACTGCGGTCGGCGAGCCGTCCGGAATGCGGCTCGCTCACCCACCCGCAGGTGCACTCCGCCGCGTAGACCTCGGGGTCGCCGAACCGCGCCCGCCGGTCGCGAACGCGGATGCTGTGCACGGGCGCCGCGCGGTCCATGTCATCCACGGCGAGCGGCGGGGACGGCTCGAGCCAGTGCGTCAGGTCGGCGTGATTCACGACGCGAGCTCCTCGCTGCGGATCGCTCGCTCGAGCGCGGAGAACGCGGTGTCCGTCGTCTCGTGGAGCTCGAAGAGCTGCGCGAGCCCGGCGAGCTGAGCGGTGCGCGCGACGCCGGTCTGCCGTGCAGGGATGACGAGGATGACCTCTTCACCTCGGGTGCGCAGGGTCTCGGCGGTCTTGATGAACCCCTCGATGATCGTGGAGTCGATGAACGAGCAGTGCGAGAGGTCGACCACCACGTTGGAGCGTGCAGCTCCGAGCTCGAGCGCGTGTGCGACCGCCCGGTGCGTGCTGATGTCGTGCTCGCCGCTCAACGTCACGAGCGCGATGCCGCGCGCGTGATGTCCAATCGTGACCCGGCCGGGACGTGGCCCGTCCCGCGAGGTCGGGCTGTCTGTGTCGCTTGTCATCGAACGCTCCCTGATGCGTCAGAACGCCTCACGCCGAGACGCGTGAGCTCGTCCGCAGCTCCACAGGGCTCAAGGGGGAACTGCGACCCTGACAGCGCGCACCCGAGGGGGAGTGCGGAGCCTTGAGGGGAGTTCGTCAGCGTTGACCGCGCTGCGGTGACCGCCGGAATCCGCAGTCTACCCGGCTCGTCAAGCAGCCGCCGCTCGCCGGCCGCCGCGACGCGTTCAGGCGGCGCGGAAGGTCATCGGGCGTGAGCGCGGAGACCTCGCAGCTGACGACGCTCTGACGTCGATGCCGCTCGAGAACGCGATCAGTCGGCTGCCCGCGCTGCGCTCGACCTGGCACGCGGCGCCGGCGCAGACCTGGAGCGCGCGATCGCGCACGAGGCGACCTGACGCGTGCGACGCGAATGCGTAGGGTTGGCGTGCCGATGCGGTTGGCCACGCCACGTCGGCAGACTCTGGCGCCCGCGAGGACGGCAGAACGGGGGCCGGCCGAGCGCGCACGTTCGGCCGTCGACGGATGTGAACTGCCGAGCGAGTGGAGGAGTGCGGACGTGAGCGCATTGAGGAACGTTGGCGCGATCACCCTGTTCGTCGAGGACCTTCCGCGCTCGAAGGCGTTCTACGAGGACGCCTTCGGCCTGGCGGCCGTCTACGAGGATGAGAACTCGACCGTCTTCGACTTCGGGAACACGCTCGTCAACCTGCTCAAGATCCCGGCGGCGCGTGGCCTGATCGAGCCCGGGACCGTCGCCGATCCCGACGCAGGAGCGTGCTTCCAGCTCTCGATCTGGGTGGATGACGCAGATGCCGTCTGCAGCGATCTGGCCGCGCGCGGCATCGCGCTGCTGAACGGCCCGATCGACAGGGCCTGGGGAAAGCGGACCGCGAGCTTCAGCGACCCCGACGGGAACATCTGGGAGGTGGCGCAGGATCTGCCCTGAGGGCACGCGCGGCCCGGGTGGCTCTCAGGGCTCGCGGGCGGCGAGGTCGCGGTAGGCGAACTTGTGCACCTGCAGCTCGAGCATCGTCTCGGTCTCGAGCACGCCCGGCAGGGTTCGCAGGCGTGAGACGATCGACCAGAGCGTCTCGTTGTCGGCGCAGATCACCTGCAGGTAGACGTCGGCGCGCCCGAGCAGGCTCGAGACGTAGGTCGTCTCGGGCCAGGCCGTGGCCGCATTGACGAGGCGCTCCTGGTGCTCGGACTGGACGCGCACGAGCACGAGGGCGAGCACGCGGTGGCCGAGCTGCGACGGGTCGACGAAGGCGAGGAAGCGCAGCGCGCCGGCCGCCTGCAGCCGCCGCACGCGCGTACGCACCGTGCCCTCCGAGACGCTGATCTCGCGCGCGATGTCGCGGAACGACCTGCGGCCGTCGTCCTGCAGCGCCTCGAGGATCCTCTCGTCCGTCTCGTCGAACGTGATCTGCGACATGCGCAGATCGTACGCCTGTCTCGGCGATTCGCACACTCGACGCGCCAAGATCTACGCAATGCGTAGCCTCTGGGCTTTGCTTTTGCCGTGTCCACTGCGACGATGGCCGCGCCAACGACGCGTGGGGGGACAGCCGGATGGGCACGATGCGCGGACCCGTTTCCACCTGGGACGATCTGGGTGTCGAGCGCTCCGGAACGCTGCCGAGCGACTGGTACACCTCGCAGGAGCTCTACGAGCTCGAGCAACGCACGCTCTTCCGTGAGGTCTGGCACTTCGTCGGCCGGGCCGAGCAGGTCGCCGAGCCCGGCCAGTACTTCACCTGCGAGATCGCGGGCGAGGAGATCGTGGTCTCGCGGGGTCGCGACGGCGAGCTACGCGCCCTCTCGAACGTCTGCCTGCATCGCGGCGGCCCGGTCGCGGTCGGCTGCGGCACCCGCAAGGCGTTCCAGTGCCCCTACCACGGCTGGACGTTCGAGCTCGACGGGCGCGTGCGCCGCACGCACGGCATGGAGGGCACGCTCGACTTCGATCCCTCCTCGCTGCGCTTGCCGCAGTTCCACGTCGGGGTCTGGGGGCCCACCGTGTTCGTCGCGCTCGAGCCGAAGGTCACGCTCGAGCACTGGCTCGCCGACATCACGCCGCGGCTCGCGAACTACGAGACGCAGGATCTGAGGTTCGCGGGCGGCCGCCGCTGGGAGATCGGCTGCAACTGGAAGCTCTACGTGGACAACTTCATGGAGGGCTACCACATCCCGTTCATCCATCCCGGGCTCGCGCAGAGCCTCAGCCCATCCATCTACACCTACCGGCTCGGGGAGTACTCGAACGAGCAGTACGGCGGCGAGCCTCACCCGCGCGGGCCGGGCTCGCGCGTCGCGGGGATCCTCGGCGGCACGCAGGAGTTCCGCGCCCTCAAGCCGCCGCTGCCCGGTCTCGACGAGAGCGAGGCCACGGGCTACTTCTTCCACTGGGTGTTCCCGCTCACGACGATCAACTTCACGCCCGACGGGATCCTCATGTTCCGCGTGCGGCCACTCGGGCCCGAGCGCACCGAGACGGAGTTCATGTGGTGGTTCCCCGACGCGAAGTCGTTCGAGGATCGCCTGCTGCAGGCCGCCGTCGTCAACTTCGGCCATCTCGTCAACACCGAGGACTACGAGATCTGCGAGCGCGCACAGCGCGGCATGCGCTCCCGGGTCTACCGGCAGGGCCGCTACGCGGCCGAGCAGGAGATCTGCCTGCATCACTTCCACACGCTGCTCGCCAGGACGATGGCGCCGCATCTCGACGCCTGGGACGTGCAGCAGGGGCGCGGCGCGGCCAACGGGAACGGCAGTGGCGCCCACGGCGGGCGCGAGCAGGTTGCGCGATGAGCCCGTGGAGCGATGCCGACGAGCTGCAGGAGGACGTGGCGGCGTTCGTGGCGCGCTTCGCCGCGACGCCCGAGGGCGTGGCCGCGGCGGCGATGGCCGCCGCCCTGGGCGAGGGGCTCGGCATCGAGCTGACGCTCTCCGACCCGGACGTCGTGCTCGGGCTCGACGTCGCGAGCGGGGTCATCACCCGCGGAGCCTGGGAGGACGCCGCCGTGCGCGTCGCCCTGCCGGCCGGCGACATGCACGATCTGCTGCTCGATCGCCTCGGGCCGGTCGAGATCTCCCGCCTCGTCGAGGACGGCAGGCTGCACCTGAAGGGCTCGCCGCCGGTGCTGTGCGCCGCCGTCGCGGCGGTCGCGCGGCTCCAGCCGCACTACGAGGCGAGCCTGCGCGAGCGCGGCCGCGAGCACCTGCTCGACACGCCGGCGCCGGCCACGCGCGAGATCTGGGAGAGCGCCGAGAGGCCGCCGGCGATGGTCGGCGTGCGCCGGCCGTGGCAGGCGCCGAAGCGCGCGATCGCACGCGAGGCCTGAGGCGGCGTCCGTGCGCCGTCTCGGCGCCCGCCAGTCGCCGCCCCGCGCCGCGGCGGGGCGCGCTCAGAGGGGCGGTGACGGCGACATGGCCGTCTGCCCGCCGTCGACGTAGATCGTGCTGCCGTTCAGGAAGGACGGTGCGTTGACGACGAGGTAGCGGACGACGTTCGCGATCTCCGCCGGGTCTGCAACGCGCGCCGCCGGCATGATCCGGCGCAGGTCGGCCGGGGACATGGCATCGGCTGCGCCCTCGGTCATGGGCGTCCGCGTCCAGCCGGGCGCGACGACGTTGACGACGATGCCCCGATCCGCCAGATCGGCCGCGATACCTCGGCCGACGCTCGCGATCGCGGCTTTCACGGCGCTGTACGTCGCGGTCGCCGGCTCGGCATGGAAGCCGTTGGCGGAGCCGATCAGGATGATCCTGCCGCCGCCGGCCGCGACCATCGCGCGAGCGGCGGCAACGGCGGTGAGGACGGCTCCGCGCAGGCTGCCGTCGACGGCGCGATTCCAGTTC
>DASXXY010000008.1:0-3734 GCA_036502805.1 Gaiellales bacterium
GCTCGACCGCGCCGCGACATCGTCGTTCGAGCGCTCGTTCCTGTTCGCCGCGGTGCTCGCCGGCCTGGCCCTGATCCCGATCGCCCTGACGCGGCAGGTGTCGCTGTGAGGCCGCTGCGCCGGACGCTCGCAGTGCTCGGCTGCTCGGCGGCGCTGGGCGCCTCGGTACCGGTCACCTACCTCGCGCTCGGCGGTGGCTCGTACGAGCCTTCGTCCGTGCGCAATCCTTGCGCGCCGCGCTCGTGGCGCGATCCCGGGGGTGTGGAGGCGGTCGCCCAGCAGATCGCGCTCTCGGCACTCGACGGCGCCGCCTGCCACTTCGGCGTCTCGCGCGAGACGCTCACGATCGCGCTCGCCAGCTCGAGCTCCCGCGCGCAGTTCGCGCGCGAGCACCACGTCGACAACGGCGAGCTCGAGCAGGCCGTCCGCCGCGGCCTCGAGCGCTCGGTCGACGACGCCGAGCGCGCCCACGCGATCGGCGGCTGGCGCGCCGCCGCGCTGCGTCTCGGCGCCGAGCACGTGCCGGTCGAGCAGATGGCCGACCTCGTCGACGTCCTGCGGTCGCTGGCCGACAAGGCCGGCGCGATCCCGAGCATCGACGTTCCCGGCATCTAGTCGGATCGGGTCCCGACCTGCGCGGCACCTGCACGATAGGGGTCAGACCCCTATCGCGCACGCCCCAAAGCCTTTGGCAGACCCGAAACTGATCGGTGCACGATTGGGGTCTGACCCCTATCGCGCAGGCGTCAACCCGACCTCAGCCCCAGCGCAGCTCGAGCGTCGCCGGGCGGCGGAAGGCGAAGCCGGTGGGCTCGGGGGCGTGCACGAGCTCGAGCGCGGGCAGGCGGTCGAAGAGGGCCGTGACGGCGGCGGTGCACTGCAGGCGGCCGAGGTTGAAGCCGAGGCAGTGGTGGTGGCCGTGGCTGAGCGTGAGGTGGTGGCGGGCGTTGGCGCGCCGGATGTCGAACCGCACCGGGTCGTCGAACACGTCCGGGTCGCGGTTCGCGGCGACGGTGCTGACGCCGAGGAACTCGCCCGTGCCGAGCGCGACGCCGCCGAGCTCGCACGGCCCGGCCGTCCAGCGCTCGATGAACGCGACCGGTGGGATCAGCCGCATGCCCTCCTCGACGGCATTGCCGGCGAGCTCCGGCTCGGCGCGCATCGCCGCCAGCTGCTGCGGGTGCTGCAGCAGGAGGAGCACGGCGTTCGCGATCGTCGACTCGACCGTCTCGATCGCGCCGAACAGGATCACGCGCAGCTGCGCGACGATCTCGTCGTCGCTGAGCCCGCGCGCCGGGTCGTTCGCGACCGCGCTCGTGACCGAGTTGTCGGGGCGGCTGCGCGAGCGCCGCACCTCGTCGAGCAGGATCGCGTTCAGCTCCTCGCGCGCCGTGTCGGCGCGGCGCTGCGGCTCGGGGTCGCCGTCGTAGACCATGGCCCCCGCGAACGCCTCGTAGAAGACCTGGACGCGCGCGACGTCGTCGAGCGGGAGGCCGAGCACGTCGCCCGCG
Organism: Gaiellales bacterium; assembly: GCA_036502805.1. Taxonomy (GTDB): domain Bacteria; phylum Actinomycetota; class Thermoleophilia; order Gaiellales; family JALYLC01; genus JALYLC01. Next base: position 1,512 of record DASXXY010000008.1, read on the forward strand.
AGCCCGATCGCGAAGGGCGCGGCGAACTCCTCGACGAGCTCGCAGCCGCCGCGCGGCGCGAGCCGCTCGAGCAGGGCGTCGAGGTGGCGCGCGACCGGCGCCGCGAAGCGCTCGCGCACGGGGCGCACGCGGAACGGCTCGTCGAACGGCCGCCGCTGCCGCGCATGCTCCTCGCCGTCGCTCGAGAGCATCATCACGCCGAGCGACGCGCGCACGAGGTTCGGCTGGGCCCAGACGGTGAAGTCGTCGCCGCGGCTCAGCAGGTCGCGCGCCAGCGCGTGCGACGTGACGAGCCAGCCGCCGAGCGCCGGCACCCACGAGATCGGCTCGGCCGCGCGCAGGCGATCGAGCACGACGGCGCGGCTGTCGAGCTCGAGGTCGGCGAACGCGAGCGCCGCTCCGGCGGGGAAGCGGGCGGCACGCGCGGCGGCCTCGCCGTCGCCGACGACGATCTGCGGGACGAGGGCCGGCATGCGGCGATGCTACCGGGCGGCGCGCGCGATCACGGCTGCGACGGCGGCCGGATGCGTGATCTGCGAGAGGTGCCCCGAGCCGGGGATGATCGTCATCGGCGCGTGCAGCACGCGCGCGATGCGGCGTCCGCTCGCGACGGGCACCGAGCTGTCGTGCTGCCCGAAGACGACGGTCGCCGGCACGCGGACGCGTGCGAGGTCGCCGATCTGCAGGCCCTGGATCCCGTCGGCGACCATCGTCGCGAGCGCGTCCTCGGTGCCGTCGACCTCGAGCGGGCGACGCCAGCGCGCGAGCTCCCTGGCGTCGATGTGCACGGGATCGGGCGCGTACGCCTCGCGGATGATTGTGCGCATCGCCCAGTCCCAGCCGCGCACGATCCGGAACGCGCTCGTGCGGTAGGGATCGACGACCAGGTGGCGCAGGAAGGCGGGCCCGCCGCCGCTCGCGAGCGCATCGCCGTCGACGAGCACGAGGCCGCTCGTGCGGCCGGGGTGGGCGAGCGCCTGCGCCGCGATCACGCCGGCGCCGAGCGAGTGGCCGACGAGCACCGCGCGCCGGATGCCGAGCGCGCGCATGAAGGCGTCGAGCTGGCGCTGCCAGTCCGCGAGCCTGTAGTGGCCGCTGCGCTCCGAGTAGCCGAAGCCCGCGAGATCCAGCGCGAACACTCGGTGGTGCACGGCGAGCCGGCGGGCGACGGCGTCCCAGGTGTCGCTCGGCTCGAGGAAGCCGCCGACGAGCACGATCGGCGAGCCGGCCGCACCGAAGCGCTCGTAGTGCGTGAGCACGCCGCCGGCCTCGACGAACCGTCCCGAGGGCGCGAGCTCGCGCGCGGGCTTCGTGCCCGCCGAGGTCACGGTGTCGTAGACCGCCGAGCACCCGGTCACGCCGAGCGCCAGCACGAGCACGCCGATCCCCGTCCTCCTCGCGATGCGGGCGATGCGCGCCATGCCGCCACGGTAGACGTCCCGGAAATGCCCTCGCGACCGCGAGCGTTGCCACCTCCGTCGCCGTCGTGTGCGGCCATACTGCCGAGCTACGACTTCCGGGGAGGACCATATGTCGTCGCAAGCCGCCGACCCACGCCGCTGGATCGCCTTGATCCTGCTCACGGCGACCCAGTTCATGCTCATCATCGACGTGTCGATCGTCAACGTCGCGCTGCCGACGATCGAGACGGCGCTGAAGTTCAACAACTCGAGCCTGCAGTGGGTCGCGAGCGCCTACGCGCTCACGTTCGGCGGCTTCCTGCTGCTCGGCGGGCGCATGGCCGACCTGCTCGGGCGGCGCAGGCTGTTCATGGCGGGCCTTGCGCTGTTCACGCTCGCCTCCCTCGCCTGCGGCTTCGCGGGCTCGAGCAGCTTCCTGATCGCCGCGCGCGCCGTGCAGGGCCTGGGCGGCGCGATGATCGCGCCCGCCGCGCTCTCGATCCTGACGACGACGTTCTCCGAGGGCGAGGAGCGCAACAAGGCGCTGGCCGTCTGGGGCGCCGTGTCGGGCGCCGGTGGCGCGGTCGGCGTGCTGCTCGGCGGCGTGCTCACGCAGTACGTCGGCTGGGAGTGGATCTTCTTCGTCAACGCGCCGATCGGCCTCGCAGCGATCCTGCTGGCACCACGGCTGCTCGAGGAGAGCCGCGTCGAGGACGCCGTTCGCTCCTTCGACGTCGTCGGCGCGATCCTCGTCACGGCGAGCCTCTCGCTGCTCGTGTACACGGTCGTCAAGACCGACCAGTACCACTGGTTCTCCGGGCGC
>DASXXY010000009.1:0-3838 GCA_036502805.1 Gaiellales bacterium
GCCGCGGCGCTCGACGACGCGCGCGCTGCACTCGCTCGTGCGCGTCGGCTTCGGCGCCGGCGCGTTCCACCGCACGGCCGGCGAGGTCGGCGTGCGCGTGCTCGTCGTGCACGGCAGCGACGACCACCACGTGCCCGTCGACTTCGCGATCGCCGCGACCGCGTGCCATCCGGGCTGGGATCTGAGGATCGTGGCGGACGCCGGCCACGACGCACACGCCGAGCAGCCGGAGCAGTGGCTCGCGATCGTCGGAGCGTGGCTCGACGCGCTGCCGGCGGCTGCGCCGTAGCGGACGGGCTCAGCGCCGCGCGAGCACGACGCCGAGCGCCAGCAGCGCGACGGCGGCGCCGCCGAGCGGCGCGGCCAGCAGCCCGCCGCGCGAGCGCGCCGAGAGCAGCGAGCCCGCCGAGCAGAACGAGAGCGCCGAGGCGACGGAGCCCGCCGACCCGACCGAGAGCAGCGAGCAGGCCGATCCCGCCGAGCCGATCGAGAGCACCGAACCGGCCGACCCGATGGAGAGCAACGACCCGTCGCAGGCGATGCAGAGCAGCGAGCGCCTCGAATGCAGTGACCAGCGCGGCGACATGGCGCGAGTCTAGGAGGCGTGCGCCATCGCCGGCGCGGCAGGCGCCATCGTGCGCGTGGCTGCCACGCACCCCGCGACGGCTTCGGAAATGCGCGAATTGCGGGATACCATGGCGTTCGCATGAGCGCGAGCACACCCGCCCTGACAGGCAGGCCGACGCTGCGCATCCGCGGCACCGACTACCCGATCCTGCTGCCGAGCCCGCGCGACCCGCGGCTGCACCTGGCCGCCGTGATCATCTCGCTGCAGGTGCTCGGCCAGGTGGCGTTCGACTTCCGCCTCTCGATCGCGCAGATCCTCGTCGCCCTCGGGACGTCGGCGCTGCTCGAGCTCGGCATCGCGTTCCGTCGCCACCACGTGATCATGTGGCCGGCGAGCGCGCTCCTGACAGGCAACGGCGTCGCCTTCATCCTGCGCGTGCCGGGCACGCAGCACGGCGACTGGTGGAGCCTGCGCGGCTGGTACGTCTTCGCCGCCGCGGCCGCCGTCTCGCTGCTCTCGAAGCACCTCATACGCATCCGCGGCCGCCACATCTTCAACCCGTCGAACTTCGGCCTCGTGCTGTTCTTCCTCGTGCTCGGGTCGAGCCGCGCCGAGCCGCTCGACTTCTGGTGGTCGCCGATGTCGACCTGGATGCTGCTCGCCCTCGTGATCATCCTGGCGGGCGGGTTCGCGATCCTGGCGCGCCTGCGGATCCTCGGCATCGCGATCCTCTTCTGGGTCAGCTTCGCGGCGGGAATCGGCGTGCTCGCGCTGAGCGGCCACTCCATGACGGCGCGCTGGCACCTCGGCCCGGTCACGGGCGCGTACTTCTGGTGGGTGCTCGTGACCTCGCCCGAGCTGCTCGTCTTCCTCTTCTTCATGATCACGGATCCGAAGACGATCCCGAGCGGGCGAGCCGGCCGGCGGCTCTACGCGATCGGCATCGGGCTCCTCGCGACGCTCCTGATCGCCCCGCAGCGCACCGAGTTCGCGACCAAGGTCGCGCTGCTCTCGGCGCTCGCGGCCGCGTGCGGCGTGCGCCTGCTGGTCGAGCTCGCGCCCGGCCTCGCGCAGCGCGTCCGCCTCGCGAGCACCCGGCTGCACGCGACGCGGCGGGTGACGGGCGCGGCTGCCGTGGCCGGAGCTGCCGCGTTCATCGGGCTCCTGCTGCTCGCCGGCATCCCGGCCCGGACGAGCGCAGGCGCCGCCGGCATCGACGCGCCGACGGCCGGCGCGGGCCGGCTTCCGGCCGTGACCATCGGCCACTCGAGCGGCGTTCAGTCGCAGATCGGCACGAGCATGGCGCGGCAGATCGCCCGCGACGTCGTCGCCGACCTCGATGCCCAGGCGAGCGCGCTGCGGCTGCGCGACAGCTCGCGCGCCGCCGCGGCCGCGAGCGGCCCGTGGCTCGCCGGCCTGCAGGCGCAGATCCGCACGGCCGCCAAGGGCCAGGTGAGCATTCCGAGCTACCGCCTCGATCGCATCCAGGTGCACCTCGAGCCGGGCAAGGGCCAGGCCGCGCCGACCGTCGTCGCCGTCTGCCGCGGGAGCGTCGTCCTCGCGACCTACGGCGACTCCCCCGACCTCGCCATCCGCTCGGGCAAGCCGGCGCCGTTCGTCCAGACCCTGGCGCTCCAGTTCCAGGGCGGGCGCTTCCGCATCGTCGGCTCCCGCAGCGCGAGCATCCCCGCCCTCGCCGCCCCCGCCTCGACGCCCGTGACCGTCAAGGCGCCCGTCGTCAGCGCGGCGGTGCGCAGCGCGGCCGCCAAGGGCTTCGCGTCGGTGCGCCTGACGGACGTCGCGCGCAAGGACGGCATCGACTTCCACCAGGGCGCGTTCCGCTACGGCGTCGATCAGGGCGACCCGGCGTCGATGATGGGCGGCGGCCTCTGCTGGCTCGACTACGACGACGACGGCTGGATGGACCTGTTCGTCGTCAACTCGTACTCCGATGCCAACCTGCCGACGTGGCTGGAGCACGGCGGCCTCCCGCGCAGCCAGCTCTACCACAACGTCAAGGGGCACTTCGTGAACGTCACGAAGCGCTCGGGCGCCGGCCTGCAGATCCGCGGCAACGGCTGCGTCGCGGCCGACTTCGACGGCGACGGGCACACCGATCTCTACGTCACGTCCGCCGTCGACGACCAGATGCTCTGGAACAACGGCGACGGCACGTTCACCGAGCGCACGCGCCCGGACGGCCTCGTCTCGTTCGGCTGGCATTCCGGCGCAGCCGTCGCAGACGTCAACGGCGATGGCCGCCCCGACCTGTTCGTCGCCGGCTACACGAACACGCGCGCGCTCGACGCGAGCTCCGGCGAGGGCTTCCCGGGAAACCACGCGGGCGAGCGCAGCGAGCTCTTCCTCAACGAAGGCCCGGATGGCCACGGCCACGCGCGCTTCCGCGAGGTCGGCGCAGCCGCGGGCCTGCCGCAGACCCACTTCGACCACAGCCTCGGCGCCGAGTTCTCCGACTTCAACCACGACGGCCGCATGGATCTGTACGTCGCGAACGACGAGGATCCCAACCGCCTCTACCTGAACGTCGCCTGGCCCGGAGGAGCGAAGGCCGATCCGAAGGGCCTCGGCTTCCGCCTCGTCGACCGCGCGGCGCGCGACGGCGTCGCCGACGCCAACGCCGGCATGGGCGTCGCCACGAGCGACTTCAACGACGACGGCCGCACCGACCTCTTCGTGACGAACTCGCGCGGGCAGACGCACGCCGTCTTCCGCGGCCTCGCGACGCACGCCGGGACGCAGCCGTTCTCCGACGCGCGCTCCGGCTTCGCCTCCGCGTTCGGGACGAACTTCACCGGCTGGGGGGACTCCTGGGTCGACCTCAACCGCGACGGCTATCCCGACCTCGCGCTCGCCAACGGCGCGATCCCGGTCTCGAACCTGAAGCGCGACGCCGCGCCGATCCAGGCGCTCGAGAACCTCACCGCGCAGGGCCTGCCCGGCCAGTTCGCGAACGCGGGCGAGCTCGCGGGCCTGCAGCGCGCCCCGCTCGTCAACGGGCGGGGGCTCGCGGCCGCCGACTTCAACAACGACGGCAACATCGACATCGCGGTCAACACGATCGGCGGCCCCCTCGTCCTGCTCGAGAACGACAACCGCGCGGGCCACTGGCTCGAGGTCTCGCTGCGCGGCTTCCACCCCGGCGCGACGGTCACGGCGACGCTCGCGAACGGGCGCACGCTCGTGCGCGAGGAGCACGCCGGCAGCAGCTACCTCTCCTCGGAGGATCCCCGCCTCTTCTTCGGCCTCGGC
>DASXXY010000010.1:0-6453 GCA_036502805.1 Gaiellales bacterium
GCGCGCTGGCCGGTTCGACGCGGGCCGGCAAGGCCACGAGCGACGTCGACATCCTCAACTTCGCGCTCACGCTGGAGTACCTCGAGGCCGCGTTCTACGCCGAGGCCGTCTCGGGCGGCAAGCTCTCCGGCGAGGCGAAGAAGTTCGCTGCCGTGGTGGCCAAGGACGAGGCCGCGCACGTGTCGTTCCTGAAGGGTGCGCTCGGCGCGAAGGCCGTGAAGAAGCCGACGTTCGACTTCAAGGGCACGACGATGAAGCAGGCGACGTTCCTCAAGACGGCGATGGTCCTGGAGGACACGGGCGTGTCGGCCTATGCCGGCGCGGCGCCGATGATCGCGAACAAGAAGACGCTCGCCGCTGCGCTCTCGGTGCACTCCGTCGAGGCCCGCCATGCCGCCTGGGTGCGCGACATCCTCGGCCACGGCAGCGCCCCGCTGCCCGCGCCCGCCGCGTTCGACCCGGCGCTCACCAAGGCGCAGGTCCTGAAGGCCGTCACCGGCACGGGCTTCATCACCGGCTAGTCGACTCGAGCCGCGCGGGCCGCTCCGACCGGCCCGCGCGGCGTGCACGTGGAGAACGGCCGCGCAAGCGGCCGTTCCGCGTTTTTCGCCGAATCCCGCGGCCAACGCCGCGCTCGGACGCAGCTCAGGCCAGGTCGAAGACGATCGGCTCGTGCGCCGGGCGGTAGTCCGCGCCGCAGTGGGCGGCGTTGATCAGCGTCGTCTCGCCGCGCATGCGCGTGCCATAGCCGTCGTGCGCATGGCCGTACACGCAGAGGCGCGGGACGCGCTCGTCGATCACGTCGAGCAGGGAGGGCGAGCCGATCGAGAACTCGCCGATCCGATCGCCGTAGCCCTTCGGCGGCGAGTGCATGCAGAGCACGTCGAGGCCGGAGGGAACGGCCTCCCAGCGCCGCGCCAGCTCGTCCTCGTCGAGCATGAACGCCCAGTCCTGGAACGTCGGCGTCCATGGCGAGCCGTAGTAGGTGAGCCCGTCGAGCTCGAGGCCCTCGTCCTGCAGGTAATGCCAGTCCAGCTCGCGCAGCGCGCCCGGGTCGGTCTCGCCGACGAACTCGTGATTGCCGGCGATGCCGACGATCGAGCGCGCGGGGACGCGGTCGAGCCAGCTCGCGAACGTCGACTGCAGCCAGCGGCGCTGCGTCGGCGGAGTCTCGTCCCCGGTGGGGCAGACGTCGCCCGCGACGATCAGGACGTCGCAGGGCGGGATCTCCGGGAGATAGCCGTGCAGGTCGGCGACGCAGACGAAGCGCATCGGCCTAGCCTACGGCCCGTTCGGCAGGCCAGGCGCACACGCGCCCTCCGCGTCGAGCCCTCGGCGCGCCGGAGCGGATCAGCCGTCGGCGCCGAGCTCGGTGAAGAGCGTCAGCTGCAGGCCGCCGGGCGCCTCGAGGCGCGCGTTGAGCGAGTTCCAGGGGGTGCGCACGGGCTCGGCGATCACCGTCGCCCCAGCCTCTGCGAGCTCCGCCGTCGTCGCGCGGGAGTCGTCGACCTCGAACGCGACGCGGATGTGCCCGGCGACGCGGCGCCCGACCTCCACGTCGTCGATGTACGCGGCGTGGGGAGGATCCGTGAGCTCGAGCGTGGCCCGGCCCGCCTCGAGGATCGTCACGCGCCCGCCCGGCGACGTGAAGGCGGCCCGCTCTCGCAGTCCGAGCACGTCGCGGTAGAACCGCAACGCCTCGTCGTAATCCTCGGCCGTCACGACGAGCCGCAGCTCGCGCACCTCCGGCCGCTCGCGGGCGTCGTCGTCGCTCATCCGTCCCGCCGTGCGAGCCGCCGCGGCAGCGGCTGCGCGTCGTCGCCGCCGCGTTCCACGGGCACCGCCGTCAGGCGCGCGATCAGGATCGCGACGTCGTCGCCGGGCAGCCCCGGCGCGAAGTCGACGACGGCCTCGTCGATCGCACGGGCGACATCGGCTGCCGGGCGGTCGGCGAGCGTGCCGAGCAGCGAGCGCAGCCGCTGCTCGCCGAACATGCCGCCGGCGTGGCGGCGCTCGGTCACGCCGTCGGTCCAGAACGCGACGAGGTCGCCGAGCGCGAGCCGGCACTCCGTGTCGTCGAACTCGCGCTGTGCGAGCACGCCGAGCAGCGGGCCGCAGATGCCGACCTCCTCGGTGCCGCCGCCGGCGCGCACGACGAGCGGCGGCGGGTGTCCCGCACAGCTGACCGTGAGGGTGTAGCCGTCGCCGCTCGGCCGCAGCACGGCGAGCGCGGCCGTGCAGAACTGCTCGGGGTCGGTCTGCTGGCGGATCGTATCGTTGACGACCGCGAGGATGCGGCTCGGCGACTGCTCGTAGCGGCTGACGACGCGCATCGACTGGCGCGTGAGGCTCGTCAGCGCGGCTGCCGCGGGCCCGTGGCCGGCGACGTCGCCGATCGCGAGGAAGTAGTGCTCGCCGGTCTGCCAGGAGTCGTAGAAGTCGCCGCCGACCTCGGCGCCCTCGCCGGCCGGGCGGTAGCGCGCGGCCACCTCGGCGCCGGGCGGCTGCGTGAGCGTGCCCGGCAGCAGGCTCTGCTGCAGCGCGTGCGCGATGTCGTGCTCGACGCCGTAGAGGCGCGCGTTGTCGATCGCGAGCGCGGCACGCCGCGCGAGATCCTCGGCGACCGCGAGATCCTGCTCCGAGAAGCGCCGCCCGGAGTCGGTGATCGCGAGCGTGAGCGCACCGAACACGCGCCCGCGCCCCGCGAGCGGCGCGACGATCGACGATCGCACGCCGAGCACGCGCGCCATCGTCAGCAGCTCCTCGTCGGGCGTCGCCTGGTGGGCGAGCCAGCCGTCGACGTCCTGGATCAGCTGCGAGCGGCCAGTCGCGAGCGCGCCGGAGACGCCGCTCGAGGCCTGCGCGCGCACCGGGCGCCGCTCGTGCACGCGGCGCGCCAGCCGCGCCATGTCGGGATCGGCGTGGGCGACGCCCACGTTGCGGATCTCGCCGTGGTCGAGCATGTCGATCGTGCACCAGTCGGCGAGCCGCGGCACGGCAAGCTCCACGAGCTCTCTGATCGTGTGCTGCACGTCGAGCGTCTCCGTCAGCGCGACGCTCGCGTCGGCCAGGAACCCGAGCGCCTCCTCGCGCTTGCGGTGCTCGGTGAGATCGAAGAGCGTCGCGACCGCCGCGACGATCTCGCCGCCCGCGTCGCGCACGGGCTCGGCCGCGAGGGAGACGATGCCGGGCGTGCCGTCGGAGCGGATCACGTCGATCTCGCTGTCGGCCGTCGACTCGCCGGCGAGCGCCCGGTGGATGAGCTCTGCGTGCGGGCCCGCGATCGAGTGCTCCGAGGCGCCGGGGCCGAGCAGCTCCTGGGCGCGCTGGTTCGTGTACAGCAGCTTGCGCGACGCCGTCTCCGCGATGATCACGCCGAGCGGTAGCTGGCGCATCAGCGCTGCCAGGCGCTCGCGCTCGCCGTGCGCCTCCTGGTAGAGCGACGAGTTGTCGAGCGCCAGTGCGACGCGGCGGGCGATCTGCGCGGCGAGCGCCGTCGTGTCCTCGTCGGGCAGCTCGCTGCTCTGCCAGCCGAACGTGAGCGCGCCGAGCGTCCGGCCGCGCACGAGCAGCGGCACGGCGAGCAGGATGCGGATGCCGACGGTCTGCACGGCCGTGCGATGCTCGGGGCTGCGGTAGGCGCCGTCGGGCAGGTCGGCCGTCGACTCGACGAGCTGCGGCGCGCCCGTGCGCATCGCGACGGCGACCGGCGTCTCGCTGCCGAGGCCGGGGGGATAGCGCTCCATCACGCGCGCGGCCGCCTGTACCTCCGGATCGGCGTTGACGACGACGAGCCGGCGCACCTCGTCGCCCGAGACGAGGTCGACGACGCACTGGTCGGCGAGCTGCGGGACGACGAGGTCGGCGAGCGTGCGCAATGCGGCGTCGGGCTCGAGCGAGCGCGCGAGCCGTTCGCCGATCGCCGCCAGGAGGCTCAGAGCGTCGCGGCTCCGGCGCTCCGCGTCGTACACGCGTGCGCGCTCGAGCGCATAGGCGCACTGCTCGCCGAGCGTCACCGCGAATGCGCGCTCGTCCTCGGAGAAGGCGTGGCCGCGCTCGAAGCGGAAGCCCAGGGCGCCGAGCGTGCGCTCGCCCGCGCGCAGCGGCACCGACGCGGTCGGCGCGCCCTGGCCGCCGCTCTCGGGGAAGCGCGACTCGCGCTCGCCCTCGTCCAGGAAGACCGGCCGGCCGAGCTCGATCGCCTCGCCGATGGGCGTCGTGCGCGTGAGCGGGAAGCGGCTCCAGCCGCCGATCTCGGCCTGCTCGAAGCCGTGCGTCGCGACGAGCTCGACGTGCGAGCCGCCGCCCACGGGCAGCGCGACCATGGCGGCGTCGGCTCCGAGCAGCTCGCGCCCCTCCTCGAGCGCGACGTCGTAGACGGCCTCGGCCGTGAGCGCGCGCGAGAGCGAGGTCGTGAAGCGCTGCAGCGCCCGCGCGCCGGCGCTCGCGTGCTCGGCCCGCAGGCGCGCCTCGGCCTGCGACGCGCCGACCAGGCACACGATCAGCTCGGCCAGGGCGAACACGCCGAGGCCGATGCCGTTGCGCGTGTCCTGGATCTCGAAGCCGTGCTTGGGCGGCACGAAGAAGTACCACTGCGAGAGCAGGGCGAGCGCGGCCGCGACGAGTCCGGCCGGGCGCCGGCCGGCGAGCGCGGCGGCGAGCACGATCAGCAGGAAGACCATCGCCGGCGTGGTCGTCGCCACGAACCGGCCCGAGTGGGGCGAGAGCAGGATCGTCGCGACGACGACCGCGATCACGCCGCCGGCCATCGCGGAGAGGCGCCAGGGCGTGCTCTCCAGCGTGGGCGGCGCCGCGACGCGCCGGGCCAGCCTCACGGGTGCTCGTGGGGTCGGCGGCTCCACGTCCCGAACCGTATCCCCTTCTTTTCCGGCTTGCAGCCCCGCGGGCGGCGGGGCCGGACGCTGCGGCTAGGAGGCCTTCTCGTCCGGCTCGAGCTGCAGCGAGAGCGAGTTGATGCAGTAGCGCATGCCGCCGGCCTCGCTCGGTCCGTCCGGGAACACGTGGCCGAGGTGCGAGCCGCAGTTCTTGCACGTGACCTCGGTGCGCAGCATCCCGTGCTGGCGGTCCTCGCGCAGATCGACCGCGGCGGCCGTCGCGGGCTCCGTGAAGCTCGGCCACCCGGTGCCGGAGTCGAACTTCGTGTCGGACGAGAACAGCTCGGCGCCGCACGCGGCGCAGTGGTACATGCCGCTGTCCTTGGAGTACACGTACTCGCCGCTGAACGGCCGCTCGGTGCCGGCCCTGCGCAGCACGTCGTACTGCTCGGGCGTCAGCTTGCTGCGGAACTCGGCTTCGGTATCGACGTCTGCGTCGGGCATGCGCCCCGCCTCTCTCGTCGTGATGACTTCGTGGCTGCAGGCTACCCGGTCGCGCCCAGCGCGAGACCTCCGCCCGGCGTGCGCACGAGCACGGCCGAGAGGCGGGCGATGTCGGGGTAGTCGCGAACGAAGCCGTCGCGCGTGAGCTCGATCACGCGCTCGAAGCCGGCCTCGGGGCTCGCGAAGCGCAGGCGGTCGTCGCCGAGCGGCTCGTAGATCTGGTGATCGCGGTGAACGGTCAGATCGGGCACCGAGACCCAGGCGACGTCGATCGCCTTGGCCGGGCCGTGCTGGTGGGGGTGGTCGCGGAGCACGGGCATCGCATTCGTGAGCGGCGAGAAGCCGAGGTCGCAGTCGAGCACGCCCTCGAGCTCCGGGCTGACGCCGCGCTCGAGCGTCAGCGACGGTCCGCCGGCGACGCGCACCTCGAGCCGCGTCGTGACGTAGCCGGGGGCGGTCTCGAGCTCGTACTCGAGCGCGTAGGACGGCGTCCCGGTGCTCCACTGGCGTCCGCGCGCGGCGAGCGAGTCGTCGCCCAGCTCGATCCAGGCGATCTCGCGCCGCCCGTCGGCGGGCAGCTCCCAGAGCAGCGCGAAGGCGCCGAACGGCCGTCCGCCGAGCAGGCCGGGAAACGGCGCGGCGAGCCGGCTCAGCTCGACGACGGGTGTTCCTCGAGCGCCGGCACGACGACGACCGGGATGTGCGCGTGGCGCGTGCACTGGTCGCTCACCGAGCCCAGCACGAGCCCGATGAAGCCACCGTGGCCGCGCGCGCCGACGACGAGCAGGTCGGCGTCGGCGGACTGCTCGAGCAGCACCTGCGTGCTGCCGCCCTCGATCGTCTCGCAGCGCACCTCGACCCCCGGCGCGGCCGTCGCCGCCTGCTCGCGGGCGCCGTCGCAGATGCGGCCGGCGATCGTCTGCGAGGCCTCCATCGAGGCCTCGATGCCGACGTCGCTGGGCGTGTACCAGGGCGACGGATAGGCCGCGAGGCCGGGCGTCCAGGCATGGATGACGTGCAGCTCGACGCCGCGCATGAGGGCCTCCCGGGCGGCCCACACCACGGCGGCGCAGGAGCTCCTCGAGCCGTCGGTACCGACCACGATGCGTCCCAT
>DASXXY010000011.1:0-7712 GCA_036502805.1 Gaiellales bacterium
GCGGCGAGATCGGCCTCGTCGCGGCCGGCGAGCAGCGGGACGGCGGCGAGGAAGTCGACGGTCTCGCGCTCAGACATCCAGGTCCCGCGTCTCGAACTCGACTCCGTGCGGCGTCAGCTCGGCAGTCAGCATCGAGTACTCCGGAACCTCGAACCAGCTCGACGAGTCGCACGTGAGCGGCTCGGACGCGATGATCAGCGAGCGCGGCGGATCGCCGGCGGTCATGCGCCAGTCGCCGTCGAGCTCGCCGTACTCTCCGCCGATCGCGTACCACAGGCTCACGAACGGGAGGTCGGTCTCGAGCATCTCGTCCTCCGGCGGGTACCAGCCGTAGTCGAACGAGAGGCGGGTCGCGACGATGCTGCGACCGCTGCTGACGCAGAGGTTGACAGGCGAGGACGTGTCGATGCCGTGCGCCGCGCGCACGCTGCGGAGGATGCGCAGGGCGCGCGCCGTCGCGTCGGCCAGCTCGCGCGTCCCGGGCATCCCGTAGGGGTCGTCGAGCTGCGAGAGCACGAGCGCGTAGATCCACTCCGAGTCGGTCGTGCCCTCGATGCGCTGAGCGAGCTCGGGCAGCACGTGCTCGAGCAGCGCGAAGCGCATGCGCGCGAACTGGCGCAGGTGGCCGTTGTGCGCGAGCACGACGCGGGTGCCCGCGAAGTGGAAGGGGTGCAGGTTCGTCTCGGCGACGACGGCGTCGCCGGAGAAGGTCGTGCCGCGCACGTGCGCGACGAGGCACGTCGGCGCGAGCTTCGACGCGATGGCGCGCAGGTTGCGGTCGAACGACGGCAGGCTGGTCGAGCGGTACGTGAAGGGATCCTCGGGCCGCAGCGACGCCGGATCCCACGCCTTCAGCCCGAACCCCGCGAGGTTCAGGAACGTGTACATCATGCGCGGACTGTGCGACTGCTGCACGAGGCTGTTGTCGGTGGCGAAGAGCAGGCTCTCAATCGGGAGCGGCTCACCGAGGTAGGCCAGGATCCGGCACACCCGCCGATCGTACTGGTGGCGGCGGGCCTGGATTCACAGCGTCACGCACTACGATGGCTGCCGACACCCGATCAGGAGCGGACGATGAAGCAGTTCAAGTGCGGCGACGTGGTGCCGGGCTGCGCGTGGGAGACCCGCAGCGAGGATGAGACCGCGCTCTTCGAGGACATCCAGGTGCACGCGCGCGAGGCTCACGGCATGGACGAGGTGCCGCCCGAGGTGGTCGTCGCGATCCAGGGCGTGATCACCGAGGTCTAGGGCTCCCGGTCGCGACGTCGCGACCGGCGCGGCGTCCGGCACCCGCACGGACGTACCGGCTCGCCCGTCGCCGCCCTTCGGCTTGACTCCACTCGTGGCCCACCTCCGCCAGGCGCTCGGCGCCCTCCGCGTCGCGGCCCGGAACGGTGACATCCGGCGGGCCGAGCTGGCGTGGGGCGCGGCGATCTCGGCCGAGTGGGCGCACTTCGTCGCGCTCGGCGTGTTCGCCTACGCCCACGGCGGCTCCACGGCGGTCGGCATCGCCGGCCTCGCCCGGCTGCTCCCGGCGGCGGCGATCGCGCCGTTCGCATCGTCGCTCGGCGACCGCTTCCGGCGCGAGCGGTTCCTGCTCGCGATCGTGGTGCTCGGCGCGGCTGCGCTCGCCGCCTCGGCCGTGGGCGCGCTCCTCGACGACCGCATCGTCGTCTTCGCGGCGGCCTCCGTGGTCGGTCTCAGCTCGACGCTGTTCCGCCCGGCGCTCGTCGCGCTGCTGCCGTCGCTCGCGCGCACGGCGAAGGAGCTGATCGCCGCGAACGGTGCCACCTCGACGATCGAGAGCCTGGGCACCTTGCTCGGCCCGCTCGCCGCCGGCGTGCTGGTCGCCTTCGCCGATGTCGCGGTCGTGTTCGCCGTGAGCGCTGCCGCGTTGCTCGTCTCGGCCGCCCTGCTCGCGCTCGTCTCGGTGCCGGGACGCGTCGCCACGCCCGCACAGGGCGCGGGCGTCGAGGTCTGGCAGGGCTTCCGGGCCATCGGGGCCGTCCCGCGCGCGCGGCTGCTCGTAGCGCTGATCGCCTCGCAGACGTTCGTGCGCGGCTGCCTCAACGTGCTGATCGTCGTCGCCGCCTACCGGGTGCTCCACGCGGGCGACACCGAGGTCGGCTACCTGGCGGCCGCGATCGGCGCCGGCGGCCTGATCGGCGCGTTCGGCGCCGTCTCACTGCGCGGCGAGCGGCTCGCGCCGCCGTTCGCCTGGGGCCTCGTCTTCTGGGGCGTCCCGATCATGCTGATGGCGCCTCTCCCCTACGACGTGCCCGTGCTCGTCCTGCTCGGCGTCGTCGGGGCGGCCAACAGCGTCGTCGACGTCTCCGGGTTCACGCTGCTCCAGCGCACGGTGCCCGACGACGTGCTGAACCGCGTGCTCGGGGTGACCTGGGGCCTCGCGATGGGCACGGCGGCGATCGGCTCGTTCGTGGCGCCGGCGATCCTCGGCCTGATCGGCGTCAAGCCGGCGTTCCTCGTCATCGGCGCGCTCCTGCCGCTGCTCGTGCTCGTCTCCTACCGCGGGATCGCCGAGCTCGACACGGGCGTCGCGCCGGCCTCGCAGCTCGGCCTCGTCGAGAGCGTCGCGGTCTTCGCGCCGCTCTCGCTCGTCGCCAAGGAGCGCATCGCCTCGCACCTCGTCGAGCTCGACGTCGCCGCCGGCGCCGTCGTCATCCGCGCCGGCGAGCCCGGCGACCGCTTCTACGTGATCGCCGACGGCGAGCTGACGATCGACGCGGGTTCGCAGCAGATCACGGTCGGGCCCGGCGACTTCTTCGGCGAGATCGCGCTGCTGCGCGACGTGCCGCGCACGGCGACGGTGCGCGCAGACACGGACGTCCGGCTGTACGCGCTCGAGCGCGACGACTTCCTCGCGGTCGTGACGGGCAACTCGCTGGCGCGCACGGAGGCCGACGATGTCGCCGACACGCGGCTCGAGGCGAACGCCGCCGCGGCCGCGCGGCTCGAGGGGCGGTGAGCGGCGCGTCGTGCGCCGAGAGCGACCGGTCTACCGGCCGAGCAGCTCGATCGCGGTCTGGAAGCTGCCGAGCATCCCCGGGAAGTCGAACTCGGGGAGCTGCGACAGGGACTCGACCGGGAAGTGTCCCTCGTAGAGCGGGTAGAAGCCCCCGGGCGGCGCCGGCAGGACGTGCACGCCGCTCAGCCCCGCCGCGCGGTAGGCCTCGAGCTTGCCGCGCACCCGCTCGACGCTGCCTGCCATGACCATCGCCACCGCCATCTCGTCCGTGACCTGATCGACGGCGCCGCGCAGGTCGCCCCGGCGGACGCGCTCGCCGATCGCCTCGGCCTCCGCCGAGAAGCCGGCTGCACGGGCGCTCTCGAGGTACGCGGGCGTCGAGTCGAGCGCGCTCGCGAACATCATGACCTGGCCCTTGGCCAGCTCGATGCCGCTGTCGTCAGTCGTCACGACGGCCGGGAAGCCGACGGTCGCCTCGAAGCCGTCGAGCGAGCGGCCCGCCCGCTCGGCGCCACGGCGGAGCGCCGGCATCGTCACGTCGCGGACGTACTCGAGCGACTGGAACCAGCCGACCATGCCGTCGGCGACCTCGCCGGCCAGCTCCATCATGCGCGGGCCGTTGGCGGCGATCACGATCTTGGGCGGTGGCTGCGGCAGCTCCATGTCGAGATGGAAGTTGCGCACCGAGAAGACCTCGCCCTCGTGCGTCACGAGCTCGCCGGCGAACGCCGCCCGCAGGATCGCGATGTAGTCGCGCATCGCCTCGACGGGCTTGCGGTACGTCTGGCCGTGCCAGCCCTCGACGTAGCCGCGGGCCTGCACGCCCAGGCCGAGCACGAGCCGCCCGGCCGACAGCTGATGCAGCGTCGCCGCCTGCAGCGCCATCGTGACCGCCGAGCGCGACCAGACGCCGACGACTCCGGTCGCGATCTCGACGCGCGAGGTCTGCAGCGCGGTTGCGGTCGCCGGGCCGAAGGAGTCGCCGAACGTGATCTCCGGGAACCAGCAGCTGCGGAAGCCCGCGCCCTCGGCGCGGGTCGCGAGGTCGATCGCGAGCCCCGGGGGGAGCGCGGTCAGGAAGAGCCCGATGCCGTTGTCGTCAGCCATCCGCGCAAGGCTAGTCGAACGCCGGCCGTGGCAATCGGCTGTCACGGACGGACACCGTCCGTTGTCAAGAATGCGGAGACGACGACGGCACTGCGGGAGGAGCGCATGCGCGCAGACGGGGCACCCATGCTCGAGAGCGAGCTCGACGCGCTGCGGCGGCGCGGCTTCGGCGTGGCCTACCGGATGCTCGGCAGCGTCTCGGAGGCCGAGGACGTGGCGCAGGAGGCGCTGCTCCGCCTGACGCGCCAGCAGGACCCGATCGACGAGCCGGCCGCCTGGATCACGACCGTCGCGACCCGGCTCTCGATCAACGCCCTGACCTCGGCACGGGCCCGCCGCGAGACGTACGTCGGGCCCTGGCTGCCCGAGCCGCTCGTCGAGGATCCGGCGCCGGGCCCGGCCGCGCGCGCGGAGCTCGCGGATTCGCTCTCGATGGCGCTGCTCGTGCTCCTGGAGCGCCTGACTCCCGTCGAGCGAGCCGCCTACCTGCTGCGCGAGGTGTTCGGCTACGAGTACGCCGAGATCGCCGGCGTCATCGATCGCAGCGAGGTCAACGCGCGACAGCTCGTGACGCGGGCGCGCAAGCACCTCGACGCGGGGCGCCCGCGCTTCGACGCCGACGAGGCCGCGCGCGACGCGCTGCTGGAGCGGTTCCTCGCCGCCGCCGAGAACGGCGACCTCGAGACCCTCGAGGAGCTGCTCGCCCGGGACGCCGTCCTCTACGCCGACAGCGGCGGCAAGGCGATGGCGCCCCAGGAGCCGATCGCCGGCGCCTCGCAGATCGCGCGCTTCATGGCCGCCGTCGCGCAGGCGCGCCCGGCGTCGGGCGAGCTCGAGAGCCGGCTCGTGCGCGTCAACGGCCAGCCCGGCCGCATCGTGCGAGGCCCCGCCGAGCCGCGCTACGGAGACGCCGCGCGGCTCGCGACCGAGCAGGCGCTCGAGCTCCTGAGAGGCGGCGCCGACGCGCAGCAGCTCGCCGCGTTCATGCAGCGCGCGCGAGCCGAGGGCGACGACGATCGCGACCGCGATCCTGCGAACCGCGTCTGGAGCGTGCTCACCGTCGATGTCGTCGCGGGGCAGATCCAGACCGTGCGCGTCGTGCGCAACCCGGACAAGCTCGGCCATCTCTGAGCTGTCACGGGGCCGGCCGCTGCGCTGTCAGATCTGCGAGTCCAACTCGAAGGAGGATCCGCATGTCGACCATCGCAACGCAGCCCTTCGCGGGCACCTACCTCGCCCTTCACGAGCCCTCGAGCTTCGCCTTCGCCGTCCGTCACTCGGGCGTGTTCTGGTACCGCGGCTCGTTCTCGGACGTCACGGCCTCGCTCAACGGCGACGACGACCGGCTGGCGCTCGAGGGAACCGCCCGCGTCGACTCCATCTCGGTGCAGCAGCCTCCCGCGATGCGGAAGAGCGTGCTCGGGCCGGAGTTCTTCGCTGCCGAGCAGCAGCCCGAGATCGTGTTCCGCTCGACGGCCGTCCGGCTCGCGGACGACGAACGGGTGGAGGTCGACGGCGACCTCACGATCAGGGGGATCACGCGCCCTGTCGCCGCCACCGGTCGCTACGCCACGCCGCGGGCGAGCAGCTTCGGCGAGATCGCGGGGCTGCAGCTCCACACGAGCATCGACCGACGCGAGTTCGGTCTCGACTGGCAGATGGCGCTGCCCGGCGGCGGCGTCGCGGTCGGCTGGGCGGTCGAGATCGACATCGACCTCCTGCTCAGGCGCGATGACAGCGCTTCCGGCGTCGGCGAGTGAGGCGCCGGATCACCGCACAGCCACCACTCGCCGGCCGGGCGCCTGGCTCCCCCACCGCTACTCCTCGTAGCGACCCGTCTCGTCGCGATCGCGCTCGTACCGCCGCGCGATCGGGAACGGCGGCAGCCAGGCCTCGCGACGGACGGTCCAGCTCTCGTACGTCGGCATCAGCCGGTCGGCGGCATCGAGGGAGCCGAGGCTCACCTCGATCTCGTCCGCCGTGCGCGCGAAGACCGACGAGCCGCAGCGGGGGCAGAAGCACCGTCCGGCGTAGTCGCGCGTCTCCCCCGTGATCGTCACGGCGTCCTCGCGGAAGATCGCCGACGCGTGGAACAAGGCCCCGTGGTGCTTGCGGCAGTCGAGGCAGTGACAGAGCCCGACCCGGTACGGGCGACCGGACGCCTCGATCCGCACGTCGCCGCAGAGGCAACCACCGGTGAACCGCTCCATGCTGCGCCTCCTCTGGCTCCGCGCCGCTCTGCTGCAGCGACCCTCAGCCGCCGGCAGCGTACTGCTCGTCCGTCACGTGCCGGCCCCAGGTGACCACGCTGCCCGAATCGTCCTGTTGCTGCATCGCGATGTGCGCCATGAAGCGGGTGGGCGCGGCCCCGTGCCAGTGGTTCTCGCCGGGCGCGAAGAACACCCGATCGCCGGGCCCGATCACCTCGACGGGCCCGCCTTCGCGCTGGCAGAGGCCGGCGCCCTCGGTGACGAAGATCGTCTGGCCGTGCGGATGTGTGTGCCACGCCGTGCGGGCGCCCGGGGCGAAGTGCACGAGCGCTGCCATGAAGGTCGATGAGTCCGCGGGCGCCGCAACGGCGTCGACGTAGACGTCGCCCGTGAACCACTCCGCAGGACCCTTCTGGGTCGCGATGCCGCTTCTCGTGATCTGCATGGCGTCAGGCCTCGTTGGGTGGAGAGGGGGCGTGGTCGGGCGCGAGGCCCTCCGGCCGCTCGGCGTCGCTCGTGAGTCCGACCTGCTCGGGGGTGACGTTCGCCCTGCGCGAGGTGAGCCACTCGGCGATCTCGTTGATTGGGTTCACGCCCGGAGGGTATCGCGGGGTTTCAAAAGTGCCCTGCGACTACCCTCTCACTGGGCCTCGCGCCCTGCTCGCTCATCGCATCTCGGCAGCCCTGACCGCCGGCGCCGGCCTGCTCGCGCTCGCCCTGGCGATCGTCATCGTCGTGCGACGGCGACTCGAGCAGGCTCTGGCGACGCCGTTGCCGGCAAGCCGAATGCCCTGATTCGCGCGCTTCGAGCGCTACGCCTGCGCGGCCCGCAAGCGCCCGGCCAGCGTCGTCAGGAGCGCGAGCGCGACCGTCGGCTCGGACTCGAGCAGCGCCAGGAAGCGGTCGCGCGCGATCACGAGCAGCACCATGTCGCTGACCGCCGTGACCGTGGCCGATCGCGGCGCGCCGTCGATGATCGCCATCTCGCCGAAGAAGGTCCCCGCAGCCAGCGGGATCGGCCCCGAAGGGACATCCACGGCGGCCTCGCCGTCGAGGACGACGTAGAACGCATCGCCGGCGGTTCCGGCTTGGACGAGCGTCTCGCCGGCCACGCAGTGCCGGTGCGCCACCACGCTCGCCACGCGCCCGAGGTGACGCTTCGACAGGCCGCTGAAGAGCGGGACCTGCTCGAGCACGACCTCGATCTCGTGCTGCTGCTCCCGCCGGCCGATCGGCGCGTCCCACACCCCGAGCGCCGAGCCGACCATCAATCGTCCGAGCTCTTCCTGCATTCCGCACCTCCACTCTCGTGTGCTGCGACGCTCGGCGAGCCTTCCCCCGAGCCGTCCTCGTCACGTCCGATCCTGTCGAGCTCCTTGCGCCGCTGCGCGACCAGGGCGCCCGCGGCC
>DASXXY010000012.1:0-9269 GCA_036502805.1 Gaiellales bacterium
GAGCAGCCCGGAGACTGGTCTCAGCTCCGTCTCGAGCTGCGCCTCGCCGACGCCGTGCACACCGAGCGCGTGTGCGTCGTGCTCGCGCCGCTCAACCCATGGCGCCGCGACGACGACTACCGCATCGGCATCCTGCGCTTCCAGGCCGCCTCGCGCTTCGGCTACGGCTCCTACTCCGGGCTCGTGCGCACGCGCCTCGCGCAGCTCGACGGCGAGGACATCGGCGGCGCGCTGAGCCTGCTCGGAAGCGTCGACGCGGTCGAGCCCGTCGCCACCCAAGGCCCCCAGTAGGCGCCGAAAGGCGCTTGACTGCGACCGTGGCATCGTTTCTCCGCATCGGCGGCGATGAGGTCGTCCTCAGCGGCGGCCGCATGGTCTGGCGCCCGGGCACGGCCGGCGACGACGACGGCGTCGCCTTCGCGCTGACCGCGCACGGCGGCTCGCACCTGCTGCACGTCACGGGCTGGCTGCCCGGCCGGCACCCCGGCGATCTCTCCTGCAGCGAGCTGCTGCTCGACGTGCCGGGGCCCGACGCCGCGCTCGACGGCCGCATCTTCGCGATGGCGCTCGTGCGCTTCGGGCGCGTCGACGAGCGCCGCGCCGTGATCTCCCTGGACGGCGAGATCGAGGACATCGAGGCCGAGTCCGACGCGCGCACGACCGTCGCCGCCGACATCATCTGCGCCGTCGAGCGCGCGCACGAGCCCGCGTTCTGCGGCGCCTGCGGCACGGCGCTCGCGGCCGCCGGCGCCGAGCGCCACGAGTTCGCGGGCGGCCGCCTCGTGACGACGCGCCACACCGCGACGACCTGCCCCGGCTGCGCGGATGCGCTGCGCGGCCGCGCGCCCGCCTTCTGCACGGCCTGCGGCAGCGCGTACGAGAGCGACGGCATCCAGCACCAGGCGGACGAGCTGCTGCTCGCCTACACCTGCACCTGCCCCGCTGGCCACAAGGTCAGCGGCATCAACGCGGTGTAGCGCTCACACGACCGGCGGCGTCTCGCCGGCGGCGCTGGCGGTCAGCGGCGCGTCCCAGCCGCAGACGTCGCAGGCATGCAGCACGGCCGAGCGCGCGAAGGCGAGCGCCGAGGCGAACGGATCGCGCTCGCCGCGGATGTCGTCCCAGTCGAGGATGAACTCGCCGAGCGCGGGATCCCAGTGCGCTGCCGCCGGCGCCAGGCTCGCATCCGCGAAGCCCGCCGGCGCGGGATGCGCGTAGGCGTAGAACGCGGCCTTCGGGTACTGCTCCATCCCGGGCCACCAGCCGACGGCGACCTCCTCGGCATCCATCGCGTTGCGCGTGATGAAGTCGCTCGCCGGCGGCTCGGCGGGCTCGCCCGAGAAGAGGCTGACCGAGAGGTCGAACGACCCCCACCACGCGTTCACCGGCGTCGAGCGGCCGCGGTAGGGCGCGCGCAGCGCCGCGAGCACCCGGGCCGCCTGCGTGGCGGCGGACAGGTAGGCGGCGGCATGCTGCCAGTCGAGCGTCGCGTGCGCCTCGTCCTCGTCGAGCGGCGTCGTCCACGTCGTCTCCTGCGGCGTGAGCTCGAGCTCGAGCGGCCCTCCGACCGCGCGCACCGCCGCGAGGACGTCGCGGGCGACGGCGCCCACGGAGCGGTCGGGCGTCAGCGGGATGCGCGTGTCGCCGGCCGCGCTGTGCTCGACGACCGCCTCGCAGGCGCGCAGGTCGAGCGCCACGACGAGCGCCCCCGAGCCGTCGCGCGCGGGCAACGGCGCCGTCTCCCAGCCACGCGCCGTCAGCCGCAGCGCAGCGTGCTGCAGCTGCGGCTCCGGCGGCGCCAGCGCCGCCGCGAGCTTGCCGAGCAGCTGGGTGTGGCCGTGCAGCGTGTCGCGCGTCTCGTGCCAGGCGGCGTAGGGCAGTTCGGGCCACGTCATGTCCGTACGCTATCCGCGTGTCCCGTGTGACGACCGGCGCGTCACGCGATCGGCTCCGAGCCGATCGCCGAGGTCGACTCGACCTCCGCCCGGCCCGAGAGCGCCTGCGGGAGGCCGAACTGCGCGAACAGGCCGCCACCCGCGAACCACGTGATGGCCGAGACGCGATCGTCCTCGAGCGTGAGCACGAAGAGCGCGTAGGCGCGCGAGGACAGGTACGCGGCGAACGCCGGCTGCGTGTTGGCGCGCGTC
This sequence comes from Gaiellales bacterium, assembly GCA_036502805.1. Classification (GTDB taxonomy): domain Bacteria; phylum Actinomycetota; class Thermoleophilia; order Gaiellales; family JALYLC01; genus JALYLC01. The sequence goes on from DASXXY010000012.1 coordinate 2,148, forward strand.
TGCCGCACCTCGAGCGGGGCTCCGCGGCGCTCCGCCGAGCCGCGCAGGAACGAGCGGATGGCCTCGCGGCCCTGGTAGGCGTGCGGCAGGGGAGGCATCGTGACCCACGCGTCGTCGGTCAGGAGGTCGACCATCGCGTCGACGTCGCCGGACTCGACGGCCGTGGCGAAGCGGCCGACGAGTTCGCGCTCGCGCTCCGAGCCGGGCAGCGGCGCCCGCTCGCGGCCGGCCGCCGGCAGGCGCTCCTCGAACGCGGCCCGCGCGCGGCGCAGCAGGCTGTTGACCGACGCGCCGCTCGTCGCGAGCATGCCGGCGACCTCCTCCGCGCGGTAGCCGAGCACGTCGCGCAGAACGAGCACCGCGCGCTGCTTCGGCGGCAGGTGCTGGAGGCCGACGACGAACGCGAGCTCGACCGCCTCCCGCGTCTCGTAGCGCGCCTCGGGGCCGGGAGCCTCGTCGGCGATGCCGTCGAGCAGGGCGTCGGCGTACGGCTCGAGCCCCAGCGGCTCGTTCCAGCGGCTCGGCTCGGGCATGTGGTCCGGGCGCCGGTCGCTCGGCCGCCGCTCCTTCGCGCGCAGCGCATCCAGCGAGCGGTTGGTCGCGATCCGGTAGAGCCAGGCCCGCAGCGAGGCGCGCTCCTCGAACCCGGCGAGGCCGCGCCAGGCGGCGAGCAGCGTCTCCTGCAGGAGATCCTCGGCGTCCTGAGCCGAGCCGACGACCCGGTAGATGTGCACCTGGAGCTCGCGCTGGAACGGGTCGGTCAGCGCGCGGAAGGCGGCCTCGTCGCCGGCGCGCGCTCGGGCGAGGGTCTCTCCGGTCATGTTCGCATCATCGCAATGCCTCCTCGTGCGGCCATCACGAGTGCTGACGCCGGGGCGCCGCGAAACTCGCCGCTCATTTTCCGTCGCCGCGCGCGCCTCGACCGATGACAGCTCACGGGAGGACGGAGATGGGAACGCTCGTCATCAGCACGAACACCTCGCTCGACGGCGTGGTGCAGGATCCGGACGGCGGCGAGGGCTGGCAGCTCGGCGGCTGGTTCCGCGAGTTCGGCGGGAAGGATCTCGAGCAGTGGGCGGCGATCTCGCTCGCCGAGGCGCTGCGCGCGGAGGCCCTGCTGCTCGGCGGGCGGAGCGACGCGTGGTTCGCCGAGCGCTGGACGTCGCGGGGCGGCGAGTGGGCGGACCGGTTGAACGGCCTGCCCAAGTACGTCGTGTCGTCCCGCGCGGCGCCCGCGTGGACGAACGCGACGCTGCTCGAGGGCGACGTGATCGCTGCAGTCGCCGCGCTGAAGCGGGAGCTGGACGGCGAGATCGTCACGTACGCGAGCTACGAGCTCGGGCGCGCACTCCTCCAGCACGACCTCGTCGACGAGCTGCGGCTCGTCGTCTTCCCGGTCGTGCTCGGCGCCGGCGCGCGCCTCTTCGGCGACACGGGCCGCACGCCGCTGCGCCTGCTCGCGAGCAGCACGATCGGCGACGGCCTCGCCTTCCTCCGCTACGGGACTAGCCCCTGAGCTCGGCCCCGACCGCTGCGCGCAGGTGCGCGACGATGGCCTCCCGGTGGGGGCGCACCTCCTCGTCGGAGAGCGTGCGCTCCTGCGCCTGGAACGTCAGCCGCAGCGCCAGCGAGCGGCGGTCGGGGCCGAGCGCCGCCGCGTCGCGCCAGACGTCGAAGACCTGCACGTCGCTCAGGAGCTCGCCGCCGGCCGTGCGCGCCGCGGCCAGGACGGCGCTCGCCGGGTGCTCGTCCGCGACGACGAGCGCGATGTCCTGCCGCAGCGGCGGGAACTCGGACAGCGGCAGCGCGGTGGGCGCCTCGCCGAGGCGCTCGCAGAGCCGGTCGATGTCGAGCTCGACGCAGACGATGGGATCGTCGAAGCCGTAGCGGCGCGCCGTCAGGGGATGCAGCTCGCCGACGAAGCCGAGCGCGGGCTCGCCCGGCACCTGGATGAAGCCCTTGCGGCCGGGGTGCAGGAACGGGTCGACGTCGCCGTCCATGGCCTCGACGCGGCACGTCACGCCGACGGCACCGAGGATCGACTCGAGCACGCCCTTGCCGAGGAAGAACGACGCCGGCTCGCCGGCGCGCCGCCAGGCGGCGCCGCCGAGGCGGCCGCGCATGACCAGCGCGAACGTCCAGGGCTCGCGCGGGAGCTTCTCGTCGCTGCGGTGGTAGGTGTGCGCGATCTCGAACAGCGCGAGGTCGTCGCGGCCCCAGGCCGCGTTGCGCGCGAGCGCCTCGAGCAGGCTCGGCAGGAGCAGCGTGCGCAGGTGCGAGTGATCCTGCGAGAGCGGGTTCGCGACGGCCAGCATGTCGCCGCGCGGATCGTCGGCGGCGAGCCCGAGCTTGGCCGGCGTGTCGGCCGGCACGTACGACAGCGTCTGGGCCTCCGTGAGGCCGGCGCCGAGGCAGGCGTCCGCGATCGTGCGGCGCACGCGCTGCGCGGCGGTGAGGCCGCCGCCCGAGCCCACCGAGAGCAGCGACGGCACGTGCTCGAGGCCGTAGATGCGCGCGATCTCCTCGATCACGTCGATCTCGCGCGTGACGTCGAGGAAGCGCGGCGCCGGCACGCGCACGTCGATCGTCCCCTGCCCCGCCCGCGGATCGAAACCGAGGCGGTCGAGGATCTCGACGGCACGCGCCAGCGACACGTCGAGCGCCGTCATCTGCGCGACGCGCTCCATGCGCACGCGCAGCTGCAGCCGCGGCGCGAGCTCGGCCGAGACGTCGAGCGAGCGCGGCGTCATGCGCCCGCCGCAGAGCTCGACGACGAGGCGCGCCGCGGCGCGCGACGCGATCGGGGCGATCGTCGGGTGGACGCCCTTCTCCCAGCGGTTCGAGCCCTCGGTGCGCAGCCCGAGCTTCTGCGACGTGTGCAGCACCTGCGTGCGCGTGAAGTTGGCGGCCTCGAGCACGATCATCGAGGACGAGTCGGAGATCTCCGACTCGGCGCCGCCCATGATGCCACCGAGCGCCTGCGGTCCTTCGGCGTCGGCGATCACGAGCATCGAGCTGTCGAGCTCGCGCACCTGCTCGTCGAGCGTGCGGATCGTCTCGCCCGCTCGTGCGCGGCGCGCGGTGAGGCTCGCGCCGCGGATCTTCTCGAGGTCGTAGGCGTGCAGCGGGCTGCCGAGGTCGTGCATCACGTAATTCGTGATGTCGACGAGGTTCGAGATCGGGCGGATGCCCGCCGACTGCAGGCGCGCCTTGAGCCAGAGCGGCGAGGGCGCGATCGTGACGCCCTGGAAGACGCGCGCCGTGAAGCGCGGGCAGAGGTCCTCGTCGTCGATGCCGACCGCGAGCCAGTTCGTCGTCAGGCGGTCGCCGTGGGCCGGCGGCTCGCTGTCGTCGAGCGGCGTGAGCTCGATGCCGAAGATCGCGTGCAGCTCGCGTGCGACGCCGCGCATCGACAGCAGGTCGGCGCGGTTGGACGTGACCTCGAGCTCGATCACGTCGTGGAAGAGCGGCACGCGGCCGGCCAGCGGCTCACCGGGCGCCCAGCCCTCGCCGAGCACCATGATGCCCTCGCCGTCCTGCGAGATGTCGAGCTCGCGCTCGGACAGGATCATGCCGTCGGAGGTCTCGCCGCGCAGCTTCGAGCGGCCGATCTTGCGCCCGTCGAGCAGCGCCGTCCCGGGCAGCGCGACGGCGACCGTGTCGCCGGCGCCGAAGTTCCAGGCGCCGCACACGATCTGCCGCGGCGCGCCCTCCCCCACGTCGACCTGTGTGAGCTGCAGGCGATCGGCGTTCGGGTGCTTGCCCGCCTCCAGCACGTGGCCGGCGACGATCAGCTCCTCGACGCCGTCGGCCGCGGGCAGGCCGCGGCGCTCGACGCCCTCGACCTTGTCGCCGGCGAGCGAGAGCCGCGCCACGAGCTCGTCGAGCGGCGGCAGCGGGCCGCCGAGATGGTCTGCCAGCCACTGCACCGGCACCTTCATCGCACTGCCCCCCTGAACTGCTCGAGGAAGCGCACGTCGTTGTCGAAGAAGCTCTTCACGTGCGGGATGCCGTACTTGAGCATCGCGACGCGCTCGATGCCCATGCCGAAGGCCCAGCCGCTCACGACCTCGGGGTCGTAGCCCTCGACGAAGCCGAAGACGTTCGGATCGACCATGCCGGCGCCGAGGATCTCGATCCAGCCCTCGCCCTTGCACACGCGGCAGCCCCTGCCGCCGCACAAGAAGCACGACACGTCGAGCTCGACGCTCGGCTCCGTGAACGGGAAGTAGTGCGAGCGCAGGCGGATCTCGCGATCGGGTCCGAAGAGCGCGCGCGCGAAGTGCTCGAGCGTGCCCTTGAGGTGCGCGAGCGAGAGGCCGCGGTCGACCGCGAGCCCCTCGACCTGCTGGAACATCGGCGAGTGCGTCGGGTCGAGCGTGTCGCGGCGGTAGACGCGGCCAGGGCAGATCACGTAGACGGGCGGCGGCTGCGCCTCCATCGTGCGCACCTGCACGGGCGAGGTCTGCGTGCGCAGGCAGACCTCGGAGTTGATCCAGAGCGTGTCCGACTCGGCCCGCGAGGGGTGGTCGGCGGGCGTGTTGAGGGCCGTGAAGTTGTAGTACTCGAGCTCGACCTCGGGGCCCTCCGCGATGCGGAAGCCGAGGCCGACGAAGACGTCCTCGATCTCGCGCTGCACCTGCGTCAGCAGGTGCGCCGTGCCGCGCGGCACGGGATCGCCGGGGAGCGTCACGTCGACCGCCGCCTGGCGCAGCTCGACGTCGAGCTCGCTCGCCTCGAGCCGCTCGCGCAGCCCGCTGTGCAGCCGCTCGAGCTCGCCGCGCACGCGATTCAGCTCCTGGCCGCGCGCACCGCGCAGCTCGGCCGGCAGGGCGCCCAGCTCGCGCAGCGCGAGCGTCAGCGCGCTCGAGCGCCCGAGGGCCTCGACGCGTGCATCTTCGAGCTCCGCGGCCGTCGTGGCCCGCTCGAGCAGCTCGCGCCCCTGGCGTTCGAGGCTGGCGGCGTCCTCCATTGTCATCCCCGCGTCAGTGCAGGGACGAGGGCGTGCCCCCGCGGTACCACCCTGCTTGCGCCAACTCCGCGCCGCTCGCTTCTCGCCCAATCGGTGGCGTCCCGTCCGGCTCGGGAGGTGAACTTCGGCGGGCCGTCCACGCGGGGGCTCTCAGTCTCGGCCCCGCTCCCTGGTGAGGACGGCGCCCGCCTACTCGTCTCCGTCGGCGCCGGAAGCGCCATTCTACCGCGTGTGAGCGCAGCAGCGGCACCCGGTGGCGAGGCCTACGAGCAGCTGGGATCGCTCTACGACCGCTGGTGCGCCGGCGTCGACCACGACATCCCGTTCTACGTGCTCGCCTGCGAGGGCGCGGACGGGCCGATCGTCGAGCTCGGCGCGGGCAGCGGGCGCATCAGCGTCGAGCTCGCGCGCCACGGCCACCGCGTGATCGCGCTCGACGCCGCGCCCGCGATGCTGGCCGAGGCCGAGGCGCGCGCACGGCGCTACGGCGTCGCCCTCGAGACCGTCGTCGGCGATCTGCGCGACCCGCCGGCGGACCTTCCACGTGGCGACCGCGTCTTGGCGCCGTTCCGGACGTTCATGCACCTCTCCGGCGACGACGAGCGCCGCCGCGCGCTCGCGGCGGCGCGCAGACTGCTCGCGCCCGGCGGCCGCTTCATCTTCGACGTCTTCGAGCCCACCGCGGCCGACATCCGCGCCACGCACGACCGCTGGATCCACCGCCGCGAGGGCATCAGCGAGCACCCCTTATGGGACGCGGAGGAGCGTCGCCTGGCGCTGAACGTCCGCCTGCCCGCGCGCACGGTCGCGATGACGCTCGAGTGGCGCAGCGCAGAGGAGTGGCGCGCGCTGTGCGCCGAGGCGGGGCTGCGGGTGCTCGCCGCGGAGTCGGGCTTCGAGGGCGAGCCGCTGACGCACCAGAAGGGCGACCAGGTCTACGTCTGCGCGAGCGCCTAGCGGCGCAGCTCGTAGAGCGCGAGCGCGCCGGCGATCGCGACGTTCAGCGACTCGGCCCCCTCGGCCAGGTCGATCCGCGCGACGACGTCGGCGAGCGCCGCGACGTCGTCCGGCAGCCCGCTCCGCTCGCCGCCGAGCGCGAAGGCGACGGGCGCCGCCAGCTCGAGCTCGGCGAGCGTCCGCTCGGCGCGCGCGTCGAGCGCGACGAGCGGCAGCTCGGGCGCCTCGCGCAGCGTGACCACCGGAACCGTGTAGAGCGCGCCCATGCCGGCGCGCACGGCGCGCGGCGAGAGCGGATCGGCGCAGCCCTCGGCGAGCGCGACGTGCGCCGGGCCGAAGCCCTGCGCGCTGCGCAGCAGCGTGCCGAGATTGCCGGGGTCGGAGACGCCGTGCAGCTGCAGCCCCACCTGGCTCGCGGGCGAGCCGGCGGCGAGCGGCGGCAGGTCGTTGGCGCGGAAGACGCCGACGACGCGGCTCGTGTGCGAGAGCGACGAGAGCGCCTGCATGACCTCGCCCGTGCAGCGGTGCACCTTGGCGACGTGCGGGCTCAGCTCGTCGGCGATGCGGTCGCTGCCGAGATCGTCGTCCACGAACGCCTCGACCGGCGCGATGCCGGCGGCGAGCGCAGCGCGCAGCGCGTCCTCGCCCTCGTCGAGGAAGAGGCCCGTGCGCTTGCGCTCCTTCGCCTCGCCGAGCGCGCGCGCAGCGCGGACGCGGGCATTGGCGCGGCTCGTGATCACGCCGGCACGCCGCTCTCGGCGGCGACGGACGCCCACGCCGGGTGTGCGGCGACGGTCTCGGCCCAGGTGCGCAGCCGCGCGTGCGCATCCAGCGCACCGGCGTGCAGGAGCCGCCACAGCGAGGGCATGGCCGAGCAGTCGGCGAGCGTCAGCCGGCCGTGGCAGGCATAGCCGTCATCGCCGATCAGGCGCGCGTAGGTCTCGAGCCGCGGCGCGATCGCGGCGATCGCGGCCGGCACGTCGTCGGGTCGCGGCTCGGCCGAGCCGATGCCGAGGTGCGAGCGCCAGCCGTAGGCCGGCCCGTCGACCTCGCGGCAGATCGGCCGCAGCGTCGTGCCGACGCTGTCGAGCAGCCAGTCGACCGGCGCGCGCTCGCGCGGCGCCGTCGGCAGCAGGTCGTCGCGTCGCTCGCGCGCTGCGAGGTAGCGCAGGATCGCGTTCGACTCGGCCAGC
>DASXXY010000013.1:0-3215 GCA_036502805.1 Gaiellales bacterium
GCGCGCGCAGCGTGATCGACGGCGTCGTGACGCCGACGCCCGTGCTCTCGGCCGGCGCGATCTCGCGCTGGGCGGGCACGACCGTGCTGCTCAAGGCGGAGAACCTGCAACGCACGGGCGCCTTCAAGCTGCGCGGCGCGGTCAACCGCATGGCGACGCTGACGCCCGAGGAGCGCGCCCGCGGCGTCGTCGCGGCGAGCGCCGGCAACCACGCCCAGGGCGTCGCGCTGGCAGCGACCGCGCTCGGCGTCTCCTCGCGCGTCTACATGCCCGTCGACGCGCCGCTCGCGAAGCAGGTCGCGACCGCCGAGTACGGCGCCGAGGTCGTGCTGGCGGGCGAGACGTTCGAGGAGAGCTATGCGGCCGCGCGCGCCGACGTCGCCGAGGGCCGCGTGCTCGTGCCGCCGTTCGACGACGAGGCGATCATCGCCGGCCAGGGCACGATCGGCCTCGAGCTGCTCGAGCAGGCGCCCGACGCCGACGTCGTCGTCGTGCCGCTCGGCGGCGGCGGCCTGCTCTCGGGCATCGCGGTGGCGGTCAAGGCGCTGCGGCCGGACGTGCGCGTGGTCGGCGTGCAGGCCGCGGGCTGCGCGGCCTGGACGCCGTCGCTCGCGGCCGGGCGGCCGGTCGTGATCGAGCGCGGCACGACGATCGCCGACGGCATCGCCGTGCAGCGCCCGGGCGACATCACGTTCCCGCTCGTGCAGCAGTTCGTCGACGAGGTCGTCGAGGTCACCGAGGACGAGATCTGCCGCGCCGTCGTGGTGCTCCTGGAGCGCTCGAAGCTGATGGTCGAGGGCGCCGGCGCTGCGGGCCTCGCTGCGCTGCTGGCGGGCAAGGTCAGGGGACGCACGGCGGTCTGCGTGCTCTCGGGCGGCAACCTCGACGCGGGCATGCTGCAGGTCATCGTGCGCTTCGGCCTGACGCGCAACGGGCGCTTCCTGCGCCTGCGCACGCAGATGCCGGATCGTCCCGGCGCGCTCAAGCGCCTGACCGACCTGTTCGCGGAGAACCGCGTCAACATCCTCGACATCGACTACCACCGCGACGGCGCGATCGAGCTCGGCGTCAACGACGTGCGCGTCCTGATCTCGATCGAGACGCGCGACTTCGAGCACGGCGAGCGCGTGATCGAGCTGATCAGCGCGGCGGGGTACCCCGCCGAGCGCCTCTGAGCGCGAGCGGACGCCCGCTGCGCGGCAGCGCGCGGAAGCCTCTCGCGGCCGAGCACGCCGGCAGCTGGAACCGCTCGCGGCGGAGGCCAGAGCCGGTGCTGGGCGGGTCTGACCGCAGGCCGGCCGGGCGAGGCCCCGAGCACCTCGCGCGCGAGCGCCGCGCGTGCGCTCCGCACGGCTGCGGGCGGTTCGCGCGCGGGGTCTAGACTCACCGCATGAGCCCCCACAAGATCGTTCTCGACGAGGCCTCGCTGCCGACCCACTGGTACAACCTCAACGCCGATCTGCCGCTGCCGGCGCCGCCGTTGCACCCGGGCACGCACCAGCCCGTGGGCCCCGAGGATCTCGCACCGCTGTTCCCGATGTCGATCATCATGCAGGAGGTCTCGGGCGAGGCCCAGCACGAGATCCCGGCCGAGGTGCGCGAGGCGTACCGCATCTGGCGGCCGACGCCGCTGATGCGCGCCGAGCGCTTCGAGCAGGCGCTCGGCCTCAAGGGCGTGCGCATCTACTACAAGTACGAGGGCGTCAGCCCGTCGGGCTCGCACAAGCCCAACACGGCCGTGCCGCAGGCGTTCTACTGCGCGCAGGACGGGCGCAAGCGCATCGCGACCGAGACGGGCGCGGGACAGTGGGGCTCCGCGCTGTCGTACGCGACGCAGCTCTACGGCCTCGAGTGCGAGGTCTTCATGGTCGGCATCTCGTACCGCCAGAAGCCGTACCGGCGCGTGATGATGCAGACGTTCGGCGGCACGGTGCACTCGAGCCCGTCCGAGATCACGAACGCCGGCCGGGCAGCGCTCGAGAGCGACCCCGGCTCGCTCGGCTCGCTCGGGCTCGCGATCTCGGAGGCCGTCGAGCGCGCGGCCACGGACCCGGAGGCGGCGTACTCGCTGGGCTCCGTGCTCAACCACGTGCTCATGCACCAGACGGTGATCGGCATCGAGGCCAAGGAGCAGCTCGCGGCCTTCGGCGAGAAGGGCCCGGACGTCGTCGTCGGCTGCGCCGGCGGCGGCTCCAACTTCGCCGGCATCTCGTTCCCGTTCCTGCGCGACAAGATCGCCGGCGCGGACATCGAGGTCATCGCCGTCGAGCCGGCGTCGTGCCCGACGCTCACGCGCGGCGTCTACGCCTACGACTACGGCGACGCCGTCGGCATGGCGCCGCTCGTCGCCATGCACACGCTCGGCCACGACTTCATGCCGGCGGGCATCCACGCCGGCGGCCTGCGCTACCACGGCATGGCGCCGCTCGTCTCGCACGCCCTCAACCAGGGGCTGATCCGCGCCGAGGCCTACGGCCAGCTCGACTGCTTCGCGGCCGGCATCGCGTTCGCCCGCGCCGAGGGCATCCTGCCGGCGCCCGAGCCCACGCACGCGATCATGGGCGTGATCGAGGCCGCCCGCCGCGCCGAGGCCGAGGGCAAGGAGCAGGTCATCCTCTTCAACCTCTGCGGGCACGGGCACTTCGACATGCAGGCCTACGACGACTACCTCAACGGCCGCCTCGAGGATCACGCCCTGCCCGAGGAGGAGCGCGAGCGCGCGCTCGCCGGCATCGCGAGCTTCCCCGCGGCGCCCGTCGGCGCGTAGCGGCGATCGCCACCGGGGCCCGGTCGGCAGACGCCGCCCGGGCCTCGAGCGCGGCTTCGCCGCCGGCTCAGCCCGCGTGTGCGGCGGCGTCGCTGCCGACGGGCGGCTGCGCGCTCCACGCGAACGTGATCCAGCGGTCAGTGCGGCGCCAGACGTAGTCGCAGCGGACGACCGAGCGCGGCTTCTCGTAGAGCACCGCGGTGCGCGCCTCGGCCACGTGGCGCTCGCAGAAGCGCTGCACGAGCGCGAGCGTCTCGCCGGTGTCGGCGACGTCGTCGCAGATCAGCACGCGCCGCTCGGAGAGCTCCATCGGGTCGGGGACGGGCGGCAGCAGGATCGGCAGCGCCAGCCGCTCGTCCTCGCCCGTGTAGAACTCGACGTTGACCGTGAAGACGTTCTTGACGCCGAGCGCGTAGCCCATCGCGCCGGCGACGAGCAGGCCGCCGCG
>DASXXY010000014.1:0-4156 GCA_036502805.1 Gaiellales bacterium
GACCGGCACCTGAACGCCAACGCCCGTGCCAGACCTGGTTCAGGTGCGGGTCAGGCGCCCGCTGGCAGGCTCGCCGCATGACGACGCTCACCCCAGCGCGGCTCGGCGCGCGCGAGCTGCTGAACAAGGTCCCGGAGGTCACCCTCTACTTCTGGATCATCAAGGTGCTCTGCACGACGGTCGGCGAGACCGCCTCGGACTACCTCGCCTCGAACGTCGGGCTCGGCCTCACGAAGACGACGTTCATCACGGCGGCGCTGCTGCTCGCGACGCTCGTCGTGCAGTTCCGCGCGCGCCGCTACATCCCGCCCGTGTACTGGCTCGGCATCGTCCTCATCAGCGTCGTCGGCACGCAGATCACCGACAACCTGACCGACAACCACGGCGTCCCGCTGTGGGAGACGACGACGATCTTCGCGATCGTCCTCGCGGTCGTCTTCGCCGCCTGGTACGCCGGCGAGCGCACGCTCTCGATCCACACGATCGTGACGACGCGCCGCGAGGCCTTCTACTGGCTGACGGTGCTCTTCACGTTCGCGCTCGGCACTGCCGCCGGCGACTTCACGGCCGAGCAGCTCGCGGTCGGCTACGTCCTCTCGGCCGTGCTCTTCGCGGGCGTCATCGGCCTCGTCGCGCTCGCCCACTTCCGCTTCGGGCTCGGTCCGATCACCGCCTTCTGGCTGGCCTACATCCTGACCCGGCCGCTCGGCGCCTCGCTCGGCGACTTCCTCTCGCAGGATCGCTCGTCGGGCGGGCTCGGCCTCGGCACGACGGTCACGAGCATCATCTTCCTCGCGGCGATCCTCGTCGTCGTCGGCTACCTGACGGTGACGCGCAAGGACGTCACGGAGGTCCTCGAGGACCACGAGCAGGTCGAGCACCACGCGCCGCGGATCCCGATCGAGACGAGTGCGGATCTCGGCTGAGCGGGCGCACGCGGCCGTCTGTTCAGGAACCTGTCAGGAGCGGCGACAGACGATGGCGACATGCCTGCGGGCCCACTCCGCACGGCACATCGACAGAGAGATCGCATGCCTTCCAACCGCCTCACCGTGACCGCCCTCGGCATCCTCGGCGTCATCCTGATCGTGATCGGCGTCGTCTACTTCGCGGAGCCCGCGAAGTCGCTGCCCGGCTTCTTCCCCGGCCACGCGGCAGGCTCGGCGCACCACCACGTCAAGCACGGCATCGCCGCCGTGCTGCTCGGCCTCGGCGCCTTCGTGCTCGCCTGGTTCCAGAGCGGGCCGCGCACGCAGACGGAGGCCTGAGGCTTGCTCTTCGCGCTCGTCTCCTACCCGCAGGCCGTCCTGCTCGGGCTCCTGCAGGGCGTCAGCGAGCTCTTCCCCATCTCGAGCCTCGGCCACAGCGTCATCCTCCCGCGGCTGCTCGGCTGGAACATCCACCAGAACGACGCGTACTTCGTGACGTTCCTCGTCGCCACGCACCTGGCGACGGCGCTCGTGCTGCTCGCCTTCTTCTGGCGCGACTGGGTGCGCATCCTGCGCGGCCTCGGGCGCTCGCTGCAGCGCCGCGAGATCGGCGACGACGCGGACGCCCGCCTCGGCTGGCTGCTCGTCGTCGGCACGGTGCCGGCCGGGCTGCTCGGGCTGTTGCTCGAGCACGCGCTGCGCGACCTCTTCGCATCCGGCCGCTCGGCCGCGCTGTTCCTGATCGTCAACGGCCTGATGCTGTTCGCCGCCGAGCGCCTGCGCCGGCGCGCACAGGCCGCTGCGGCCGACGAGGTGCACGGCGCCGAGGAGAGCGACGCGCGCATCGCCGGCCGCCTGACGTGGCGCTCGGCGCTCGCGATCGGGACCGCCCAGGCGGTCGCGCTCGTGCCGGGCTTCTCGCGCTCGGGCGCGACGATGGCGGGCGGCCTCGTCGTCGGCCTCTCGAACGAGGACTCGGCGCGCTTCGCGTTCCTGCTCGCGACGCCGATCATCGGCGCGGCCGCGCTGCTCAAGCTGCCCGACCTGCTCGGCTCGAGCGGCAACGGCGTGCGCGGGCCGGCGCTCGTGGGCGCGCTCTGCTCGGCCGCCACCGCGTACCTCGCCGTGCGCTTCCTGATGCGCTGGCTCGAGACCAACCGCCTGACGCCGTTCGCCGCCTACTGCGTCGCCGCGGGCGTGGCCGCGTCGCTCTACTTCATCCTCTGAGCCCGGCGCGATGCTGAGCTCGCTCACGAACTGGGTGACGCGCACGATCGCCGCGCACGGCCTGGTCGCCGTGTTCGGGCTGATGCTGCTGGAGTCGGCGTGCATCCCGGTGCCGAGCGAGGTCATCATGCTCTACGCCGGCTACCTCGTCTCGATCGGCAAGCTCGGCCTCGTCGCCGCCGTCGTCGCCGGCGTGCTCGGCAATCTCGCCGGCTCCCTGCTCGCCTGGTGGGCCGGCAGGGCCGGCGGCCGCGACCTGATCCTCCGCTACGGGCGCTTCATCCACGTGACCGAGGGGCGGCTCGCGCTGGCCGACCGCTGGTTCGCGCGCTACGGCGAGCGGACGGTGCTGATCTCGCGCTGCCTGCCGCTGATCCGGACGTTCATCTCGCTGCCCGCGGGCATCGCGCAGATGCCGCTGCGGCGCTTCGCGCTCTACACGGCCGCCGGCTGCGTGCCCTGGGTGCTCGCGCTGACGCTGCTCGGCGACGCCGTCGGCACGCGCTGGGAGACGCTGCACTCGCGCCTCGCGTTCCTCGACTACGCGGTCGCGGCGGCGGTCGTCGTCGCGCTGATCTGGCTGACCGTGCGCGTCCGGCGCTCGGCGTCCTCCGCCGATCCCGGCTAGTACGTCTTGCGATACTACGCCTGACGTACTAGTGTGTCGCTCATGGGCGACGACACGAAGAGCGCTGCGACCGGCGAGCCGCAGCTCCTGATCCTGACCAGCCTCGCCTCCGGGCCGAAGCACGGCTATGCGCTGATCCAGGACATCGGCGCCTTCGCCGGCGTCCGCCTCGGCCCCGGGACGCTCTACGGGGCGATCGGCCGCCTCGAGGGGCAGGGTCTCATCGAGGGGCTCGCGGCGGACGGACGGCGCAGGCCCTACCGCCTGACCCCCGAAGGCCACGCGGCGCTGAGCACGGCGCTCGCGGACTGGGACGCGATCGTCCGCGAGGGCCGGACGCGGCTCGCGGGCCGGGTCGCAGCGCCCGCGCTCCGGACGGAGCCGGCATGAGCGCACGGCAGTCCGCCCGCCGGCTCGTCCGCCTCTACCCGCGCGCCTGGCGCGAGCGCTACGGCGACGAGCTCGCGGCGCTGATCAGCGAGAGCTCCTCCGGGCGCCGGATTCCCTGGCGCACGCGCGCCGACGTCGTGCGCTCGGCCGCGCGGGAGCACGCGCGGCGGCTCGCTCCCACCGGCGGCCCTGCGCACGAGCGCAGCCGCACGGGGGTACTCCTCGCGCTCTGGGCGTGGGTGCTGTTCGCCTGCGCGGGAGCCGTGGTGCAGAAGACCTCGGAGCACTGGCAGGCGTCCGTGCCGGGCTCCGGACGCGCCCTGCCGTCGGCGGCCTTCGGCGCGCTCGTCGCCGCCGCCGTCGCGGGCGCCGCGGTGGTGCTCGCCGGCCTCGCCGTCGTGCTGCCGCCGGCCACGAGGTTCGTGCGCTCCGGCCGCGTCCACGAGCTCCGGGAACCGCTCGTGCGCAGCGCGGCGGCGACGCTCGCAGCGCCCGCAGCCGGCACGGCGATCGTCATCTGGGCGCACCGCCTCAGTGCGGCGCAGCGGAGCGGGCGCGACCCCGCCTATGCCGTCGGCTTCGTCGCGTTCGCGCTGCTCGCGGCGCTATGCCTCGCGAGCTGGGCCGCCACCGCCGCCGCGCTGCTGCGGCGGCTCGAGCTGTCCCCGCGAACGCTGCGCGCCGAGGGCGCGCTCGCGTGCGCGCTCGCCGCGGCGATGCTCGCGGCGACGGCGGCAACGGCGCTCTGGTGGGGCACCGCCGCGAGCGCCGCTGCCGCGTTCCCGAGCACGGGAGGGGCAGGCGGACGCGCAGACCCCGCAGCCGTGGCGATGCTCGCCGGAGCGGTCGCCGCGATGCTCGTCGCCACGCTCGCCGCTGCGACCGGCGCGCGCATCGCCGTCGTGGCCTCGCGCGGGCTGCCGCCGGCTCCGGAGGACGGCGCACGGGCCTAGTCAGGCGCGCGTCAGGAGCGCGTCAGGAG
>DASXXY010000015.1:0-3643 GCA_036502805.1 Gaiellales bacterium
CGCGCGCCGCGCGGCTGATCGAGCCTGCGTCGAGCCCGTCGGGCACGGCGACGACCGTGACCGCGTTCGCGGCGACGTCGTCCGTGCGCGGCCACAGGTCGAGCCCGAGCGCACGCGCGCCCGCACGGCAGCCGCGCGCCGCACGATCGTGCCGCGCGATCACCTGGTCGAGCCCCTCGTCGAGCACCCGCGCGCAGGCGGCGTCGAGCGAGAGCATCTCGACGACCGACGGCGTCCCGGGCACCTGTAGCCGCCCCGCGTCGATCCAGCGGTCCTTCCAGTCGAGCAGCGAGAGGAACGAGCCGCGCGGCGCGGTCGGGTTCGCGCGCATGGCCTCCCAGGCACGCTCGCTGACGCTCACGAGCGACGTGCCGGACGAGCCGGCGAGCGCCTTCTGCGGCCCGCCGATGCAGACGTCGATGCCCCAGCGCTCGACCTCGAGCGGGTGCGCGCCGATCGAGGCGACGGCGTCGACGACCGACAGGGCGCCGTGCTCGCGCGCGATCCGGCAGATCTCCTCGGCCGGGTTCACGTTGCCGCTCAGCGACTCGGCGTGCACGAGCGCGACGAGGTCGAACCCGGGCCCGTTCGCGAACGCCTCGGCGACCTGCGCCGGGTCGATCGCCTCGCGCGAGTCGACCTCGATCGTCGTCACGTCCGCGCCGAGCCGCGTGAGCTCGCGGCCGAACCAGGCGCCGTACGTGCCCGAGCTGAGCGCGAGCGCGCGGATGCCCGGGCGCACGAGGCCGGCGAGCACCGCCTCGAGCGCGAGCGCGGCCTCGGCCTGCACGATCACCACGTCGTCGTCGGTGCGGAGCACGCGCTGCACCATCACCTCGCTCGCGGCGAACGAGGCTGGCGTCGGAGGCGCGTGGTCGAGCAGTGGATGGGAACGGAACGTCACGGGGTCCTTCCGTCGTCGGCGCGGGCGCGGCGCGGCTCTCGTCCCCGTAGGGTTGCCGATCAGAGGCAGGGCGCGCCGGAGCCGCGCCGGGCACCCGAGAGCCGGATGCCGAGCTCGGGCCAGTCGCGCGCGTCGTCGCGCGGCACCAGCTGGCGCGTCACGGCATCCGGCGCGTAGGCCAGGCGCGGGCCAGCCGCGGCGAGCGAGCCGACCGCGGCCAGGAACGCATCGATCTGCTGCTCGTCCACGCCGAGGCCGAGGCTCACGCGCACGGCGCCCGTCGGCCGGTCGGGCGGCACCTGCGCGGACGGCAGCTCGGGCGCGAGGCCCAGCAGGTGCGCCACCAGCGGGTGGGCGCAGAACGCGCCGCTGCGCACCGCGATCGCGTGCTCGGCCGAGAGCGCGGCGGCGACGAGCCTGTGATCCTGCCCGGCCACCGTGAAGGTGCAGACGCCGAGCCGGTCGATCGACTCGTCCTGCCACGCGTCGAGCAGCTGGACGCCCGGAACCGTGCGCAGTCCGGCGCGCAGCCGCTGCACGAGCGGGCGCTCGTGGGCGGCGAGCTCCTCCATGCCGAACGCCGCGAGCGTGTCGCAGGCCACGCCGAGCGCGACGGCGCCGATCACGTTCGGCGAGCCGGCCTCGTAGCGGTCGGGCAGGTCCGACCAGACGACATCGTCGAGCGTCACCCGCTGGACGGCGCCGCCGCCCTGCAGCAGCGGCACGCCATCGGCGATCGCGTCCCGGCGCGCGATCAGCGCGCCGGCCCCGTACGGGGCGTACAGCTTGTGGCCGGAGAGGGCGAGGAAGTCGATCCCCCACTCCCGCATGCGGACCGGCCGGTGCGGCGCGAGCTGCGCGCCGTCGACGACGATCCGTGCGCCGTGCGCGTGGGCGAGCTCAGCGAGCTGCTCGATCGGCCAGACCTCGCCCGTCACGTTGGAGGCGGCCGTCACGACGAGCAGGTCGAACGGGTGCGGGCCCGCGAGCGTCGCTGCCGCGGTCTCGAGCAGCGCCGCCGGATCGTCGGGGAACGGCAGCATCTCGAGCCGGTGGGCGCGCCAGGGCAGCAGGTTCGCGTGGTGCTCCATCGACGAGCAGAGCACGCGCAGGCCCGGCGGCAGCGCCCGTGCGAGCACGTTCAGGGCCTCGGTCGTGTTGCGCACGAGCACGACGACCTGGTCGTCGTCGGCGTCGACGAAGTCGGCGACCGCGGCGCGCGCACCCTCGTAGGCCCGGCTCGCGACCTGCGAGCGGTACCCCGCGCCGCGATGGATGCTCGAGTACCACGGCACGAAGCGGTCGACGGCCTCGCGCACCGCGACGAGCGGCGGCGTGCTCGCCGCGTGGTCGAGGTTGATCGAGCGGCGCAGCGCACCGTCCGCCGTGGGGACGCGCTGCTCCTGGCCGACGAGCCGTGGCGTCGCCCTGATCGCGGGGTCGAACATATGCTTATGCATTGCATTAGCGTACACGCAGTTATGTGGGCATCGGCGCCGCGCCGCGCGAGGGAGCCCTAGCCTAGGCGGGTGCCGCCCCATCGCCGCATCACGATCGGCGTCGGGCTCGCGCTCTTCGTCGACGCGGCGCTCTACCTAGCGGTGCTGCCGCTGCTGCCGCACTACGCGCATCGCTTCCACCTGAGCACGCCGATGGTCGCGCTCGTCGTCGCCTCGTACCCGGCGGCGTCGCCGCTCATCTCGCTCGCCTGCATCCGGCTCGTGCCGCGGGTCGGCGGCAAGCCGATCGCCCTCGTCGCCGGCGTCGTCATGACGGTCGCGACCGTCGTGTTCGCCTTCGCGCCGAACGTCGAGACGCTCGTCGTCGCGCGCTTCCTGCAGGGCGTCGCGAGCGGCACGGTGTGGACGGCCTCGATGGCGTGGGTGACGCACAACGCGCCGCCGGACGAGCGCGGGCGCGAGTCGGGGATCGTGATGGGCCTGCTCTCGGCGGGCTCGATCGCAGGCCCGCTGGTCGGCGCGTTCGCGGCCTGGGCGGGCACCGAGCCCGGCTTCCTGATCGTCGCCGGGATCAGCGCCGTCTCGCTCGTCGCCACCGCGCTCGCGCCCCGCGGCTCACCGGTCAGCGCCGGCGGCAGCATCGGGCCGGCGCTGCTCGCCGCGATCCGCTCCCCGCTCGCGCGCGCCGCGGTGGCGATGGCGCTGATCGACACCACGGTGTTCGGGACGATCGACCTGTTCGTGCCCCTGCGGCTCGGCCACATCGGCACCTCGACGCTCGTGATCGCGCTCGCGATCACGGCGGGCGCGATCCTCGGCGCGCTCGTCGGCCCGCCCGGCGGCCGCCTCGTCGACCGCGCCGGTGCGGGGCCCGTCGGTCTCGCGACCGGCACGCTGATCGCCGCGTTCCCGCTCGTGCTCGCGCTCGGCCTCCCCCGCGCCGGCCTGCTCCTGATGCTCGTGATCGGCGGCCCGGTGTTCACGGTCGCGGCCGCGGCGATGTACCCGCTCGCGTCGGCAGGTGCCGACGCCGCCGGCGTCGAGCACGTGGTCGTGACCGGGCTGCTCGGCAGCTCCTGGGCCGTCGGGTTCGCCCTCGCGCCCGTGCTCGCGAGCCTGATCGCCGACGTGTCGGCCGAGTCGCTCGCGTTCCTCGCGTCGAGCGCCGTCTGCCTGCCGCTGCTCTTCGTGCTCGTGCGCGTCGTGCGGCCACCCGGCGCGCGCGGCGCCTGAGCTACTTGTCGAGCATGACGTACAGCCCGACCGCGATCGCGGCGGC
>DASXXY010000016.1:0-2583 GCA_036502805.1 Gaiellales bacterium
GACGAGGTCTCGTTCACGATCGCGCCCGGCGAGGTGCTCGGTCTCGTCGGCGAGTCGGGCTCCGGCAAGACGACGGTCGGCCTCGCGCTGCTCGGCCACACGCGGCGCGGCGCGCAGATCGCGGGTGGCAGCATCCGCATCGGCGACGTCGACGTGCTCGCGCTCTCGAGCGCCGGCAAACGCGGCATCCGCGGGCGCGTCGTGTCGTACGTGCCGCAGGATCCCGCCGCGTCGCTCAACCCGGCGCTGCGCATCGGCACGCAGCTGCGCGAGACGCTCGAGGTACACGGCTTCGGCTCGGGCTCGGAGGAGCGCGAGGCGCGCATCGCCGAGGTCATGCGCGAGGTCGCGCTGCCGGACGACCGCGCCTACCTGCGCCGCTACCCGCACGAGCTCTCGGGCGGGCAGCAGCAGCGCATCGGACTCGCGATGGCATTCGCCTGCCGGCCGCGCCTGATCGTGCTCGACGAGCCGACGACCGGCCTCGACGTGACGACGCAGGCGCACGTGCTCGGCACCGTGCGCGAGCTCGCCGCCGCGCATCACGTCGCGGCGCTGTACGTCAGCCACGACCTGGCCGTCGTCGGCACCCTGGCGACGCGCACCGCCGTCATGTACGCCGGCCGCATCGTCGAGCTCGGCCCGACAGCCGAGCTCTTCGCGTCGGCCTCCCACCCCTACACGCGCAGGCTCGTGCAGGCGATCCCGCACCTCTCGGGCCGCCGCGAGCTGATCGGCATCCCGGGCCGGGCGCCGTCCCCGGGCGCGCGCCCGCACGGCTGCACGTTCGCGCCGCGCTGCACGTTCGTGCTCGACGCGTGCCGCGCCGAGGAGCCGCCGCTGCGGCCGCTCGAGCCGCAGCTGTGGGTCAAGTGCATCCGCGCCGAGGAGGTGCGCACGAGCGTCGTCTCGCGCTCCGGCAGGCTCGACGAGCACGTCGACACGGGCGCCGTCAGCGACGCCGTGCTGACGCTCGACAAGGTCTACGCCGGCTACGGGCCGGTGACGGTCGTGCACGACATCAACCTCAGGCTCGCGCCGCACGAGTGCCTTGCGCTGGTCGGCGAGTCGGGCTCCGGCAAGACGACGCTCGCGCGCTCGATCGCCGGCCTGCACCGCGACCGCTCGGGCGACATCCTGCTGCGCGACCAGCCGCTCGCACTGGCCGCCCGCGGCCGCACGCGCGAGGCGCGCCAGTCGATCCAGTACGTCTTCCAGAACCCCTACGGCTCGCTCAACCCGCGCAAGACGATCGGGCAGATCGTGCGCCAGCCGCTCGGCGTCTTCGGCACGGCGACCGGCGCGGCCGCCGACAAGCGCGTCGGCGAGATGCTCGACCGCGTCTCGCTGGCCGCGAGCTACATGGATCGCTACCCCGACCAGCTCTCCGGCGGCGAGCGCCAGCGCGTCGCGATCGCGCGCGCGCTCGTCGTCAGCCCGTCGGTGCTCGTCTGCGACGAGGTCACCTCGGCGCTCGACGTGAGCGTGCAGGCGGCGATCGTCGAGCTCCTGGCCGAGCTGCAGCGCGAGCTCGGGCTCGCGATGCTGTTCGTCACGCACAACCTGCCGCTCGTGCGCTCGATCGCGCAGCGCGTCGCCGTCATGAGCTCCGGCCGCATCGTCGAGCTCGGCACGGTCGAGCACGTCCTGCACGCTCCCAGCGACGAGTACACGCAGCGCCTGCTCGCCGACACGCCGTCGCTCGAGACCGCGACCGCGTGACGGGAGGCGGGGCGGCACGCGGCACCGTCGCGCCCGGGTTCGAGGCCGTGCGCGAGGCCTTCGAGCGCAACCTCGCCGAGCACGGCGAGACCGGTGGTGCGTTCGCCGCGATGGTGGACGGCGAGCTCGTCGCCGACCTCTGGGGCGGCCTCGCCGATCCCGCGAGCGGCCGGCCCTGGGCGGAGCGCACGGCCGCCGTCGTCTTCTCCGGCACGAAGGGCGTCGTCGCCACGGCGCTGCTCCTGCTCGTCGAGCGCAGCCGCATCGACCTGACGGCGCGCGTGACCGAGCTCTGGCCGGAGTTCGCGGCCGAGGGCAAGGGCGAGATCACGGTCGCCCAGCTGCTCAGCCACTGCGGCGGCCTGGCGGGCGTCGTCGGGCCCTACGCACTCGATCACCCCCGCGCGATCGCGCGCGCCCTGGCCGCGCAGGCGCCGATCGTGCCCGTGGGGTCGCCGAGCTACCACGCGCTCACGTTCGGCTGGCTCGCGGGCGAGCTGATCTGCCGCGCCGACGGCCGCACCGCCGGGACGTTCGTGCGCGACGAGATCGCCGTCCCGCTCGGCGACCTCGACCTGCGCATCGGCCTCGCGGCCGGCGACGAGCTCGCGGGCGGGCGGGCGGTGCTGCGCGCGGCACCCGGGTACCAGCTCAGCGCGCTCGCCGACCGGGATCCCGATCCCCGTCTCGCGCTCGTCTACGGCCCGCAGGGCATCGTGCCCGCGACCTGGAACGATCCGACCGTGCTCGCGCTCGAGATCCCCGCCGCCGGCGGCGTGGCGACGGCCCGCGCGCTCGCGACGCTCTACGGGCGCATCGTGACCGGCGAGCTGCTCGCGCCCGCGACGCTCGCGCTCGGGC
>DASXXY010000017.1:0-15156 GCA_036502805.1 Gaiellales bacterium
GTGTACGCCTCGAAGAAGTCGGCATCGAGCACGAGGGTCTCGTGCCAGAACTGGTGCCAGTAGCCGCGCTTCTCGGTGAAGTCGGCCTTGATCGCCTCCTGCCGCTCGCTGAGCGTGTCCGAGATCGGCTGACCGGCGGCCGCGAGCTCCTCGCACAGGATCGGCACGCCGATGTTGCAGGCGTGGATGCCGAGCGTGGCGGTCAGCTCGAGCACCTCCATGATCTCCTGCGCGGTCGCCCCGTGGCCGATCGCGTGCTGCATGTGCAGGCGGATGCCAGGCACGAACAGGTGCGTCGCCGCGGCGTCCACGGCGATGTGCACGAACTCCTTGACCTTCGGCTCGAGCGGGCCCGACTTCCAGGGCACCGACGAGAACTGCGTGTAGGCCGTGAAGAAGTCCTCGTCGAGCGTCAGCAGGCCGTCCCAGAAGGGACTCCAGTAGCCGCGCGCGTCGATGAACTCGTCCCGCAGCTTCTTCTTGTGCTCTGTCAGCTCAGTCGCCACAGCTTCCCCTCTGTCGATCCGGCATCCGTCGTCCGCCACCGTGCGAGGCGCCTGCGGGGCGGGCGGACACCGCCCGCCCCGCAGGATCGATCGCAGGTCACTTCGTGGGCAGCCACTTGTCCTGCGCGGCGTTGTACTTCACGAGCGTCAGCTGCTTCTCGGTCAGCGTCGCGTGGTTCTGCTGGCTGAACGAGACGGTGCCCTGCAGGCCCTTGAAGTTCCTGACCGCGTTGAAGCCGTCCTTGAGCTTGCCCGGATCGGTCGAGCCGGCCTTCTTGATCACGGCCGCGAGCATCAGGACGGCGTCGTAGTTGGCCACCGCGAACGGCGTCGCGTCGACGTGGAACTGCGCCTTGTAGCGCTTCTGGAAGGACGCCAGCTGGGCATTCGGCTTCATCGACGACGTGATCTGCGCGCCGATCGCACCGTTGCCGGCGCTCTTCGCGAGCCCCGAGAACGTCGGGTCGGCGTTGATCTCGTCGTTGCCGATCACGGTCAGGTGGACGCCGCTCGTCTTGAGCGTCTGCATGAAGCGCGCGGTGTCCTGCGGGGTCAGCCACACGACGACGCAGTCGGCGCCCGCGCTCTTGATCTTGTTGATCTCGTTCGTCAGGCCGACGGTCGCGCCGGTCGACCAGTCCTCGCTGATCGCGTCGTCGAGCACGATTTTCTTGGACGAGCCCTTGTAGGCGAGCTTGACGCCGGCCTCGCCGCCGAGCCCGTACGACGACGGGTCGTGCAGGATCGCGAGCGCCGTGCAGTGCTTCTGCGCGTAGTGCGCGGCGCTCGCGCCCCACGCGAACGTGTTCAGGCCCCAGCTCCAGACGTAGTCGAAGGGCGGCTGGCTCGGGCCCTTGGGGTAGATCGTGAGACCGGCGTCGTCGACCGCGCCGATGTTCGGCACCTTGAGGCGCTGTGCCATCGCGGCCGTGGCCGGGCCCGTGTCGCCC
This sequence comes from Gaiellales bacterium, assembly GCA_036502805.1. Taxonomy (GTDB): domain Bacteria; phylum Actinomycetota; class Thermoleophilia; order Gaiellales; family JALYLC01; genus JALYLC01. The sequence continues at coordinate 1,457 of DASXXY010000017.1, forward strand.
GAGCCGAGCACCGCCACGGCCCCGTGGCTGACGAGCTTCTGGTACAGCTGCGACGAGAGCGTCGCGGAGGCCTGGTCGTTGTAGGACTCGAGCGCGAGCTTCTTGCCGAGCACGCCGCCCTTGGCGTTGACGTCCGCGACCGCGAGCTTGGCGCCGTTGACCATCGCCACGCCCGTGCTGCCGTAGGCGCCCGTCGTGCCGGCGATCGAGCCGACCAGGATCGTGTCGGCGCTCGTGTGGTCGCTCGCGCCGAATGCGGCGAGCGGCACTGCGGCCAGGACCGCGGCCCCGAGCGCCGCGCCCATCGCCAGCTTGCGCGTGAGAATGCGCGACTTCATCGTCTTCCTCCGATTCGCGTGCGTGTACCGCATGACCCTGCCCTTCATCCGATCCGGACCGCCGTGGCGGCCCCTGCCTCAGCAGATCGCGGGAAGCGGTTGCCGACGTCCGGGTCGTGACCCGGGACGACGACGGCACCTGCCCATGCGAACCCCTTCAGCACGTCGTACGCGGCGTACATCTGCTCGAGGTCGTGCATCACGGCGAACGGCCGCTCGTGCTCGAGCTCCTCGTAGAAATGCACCGCATCCGATGCGAGGAGGACGTCTCCGCCCTCGCCGCGGACGACGGTCAGCTGCTGGCCGGGTGAATGGCCGCCGACCGCGATCGCGGTCACGCCGTCGAGGATCTCTTCCGTTCCCTCGGTCAGCCGCACGCGCCCGTCGGCAGCCGCCCGCTCGACGTACGCGATCTCGCCGGGCTCCACGTGGGAGCCGAACTGGAACCGCTCCGCCATCGGGCCCGTCCAGAACTCGAGCTCCCGGCGCGGCACGATGAGCGTCGCCTCCGGGAACGCGGAGAGGTTCCCGATGTGGTCGTAGTGCAGATGCGTGACGACGACCGTCGAGACCGTGGCCGGATCGACGCCGAGCTCGCCCATCGCCACGAGCGGCGGCATGTCGCACGTGCGCCCGCGCCGCTCGCCGACGGCGGGGTCGAAGCCGGTGTCGACCACGATCGTCTCGCCGCCGGCGCGCAGCAGCCAGAACCAGTAGGCCATCTCGACCGGCTCGTCCGGCTCGCCGTAGGCGCCGTGGCGGTAGAAGAGCTCCGCCTTGGTCGCCCGGAGCGTCGCGTAGCGGACGGCGTGCACCTCGTAGCGCGTCAGCTCAGGCGCCACTCGCGCTCACCTCCACGCCGGCCCAGCGCTCGAACAGCCGCACGACCTCGGTGTGGTCGGCCGTCGGCTCCGACTGCGCGCGCGCCAGCGTCCAGAGCTGCTGCACGAGGCCGCCGAGCAGCATCGGGAAGCGCTCCCCACGGGCCTCGGCGAGGCACAGCTCGACGTCCTTGGCCATCAGCTCGAGCCGGAAGCCCGAGGCGAAGCGCCGCGTGAGGACGTGCGCGGGGAACTTCTGCGACGTGGCCGTGTTCTGGCCGCTGCCGGCATTGAAGACCTCGAGCACGGTCGCCGGGTCGAGGCCCGCGCCGACGGCGAACGTGAGCGCCTCCGACGTGACCGCCATCGCGGTCGCCGAGAGCAGGTTGTTGAGCAGCTTCACGGTCTGGCCCTGGCCGGGCACGGCGCCGACGTGGAAGACGCTGCGCCCGAACAGCTCGAGCAGCGGGCGGATGCGCGCGAAGACGGCCGGGTCGCCGGCGGCCATCACGGCCAGCGTGTGCGCCCGGGCGCCCGCGACGCCACCGCTCACGGGCGCGTCGAGCACGGCGACGCCGGCGGCCGAGAGCGCCTCCGCGACCTCGCCCGCGACGACGGCGCCCGTCGTCGAGAGGTCGACGTAGACCTCCATCGCCGCGCCTCCCACGAGGCCCTCGGCACCGCAGGCGACGTCCCGCACGACGGCCGGCGTCGGCAGGCTCACGAACACGATCGCGGCGGCATCGGCGACCGCCCGCGCGCTCGCGGCGCGCTCGGCGCCGAGCGACACGGCCGCCTCGACGGCGCCGGCGTCGCGGTCGTGCACGACGAGCTCGTGGCCCGCGCCGAGCAGGGCACCGGCGATCGGCGACCCCATCGCGCCCAACCCGACGAGCCCGATGCGCACGCCGTCGCTCATGCCCGGCCGTCCGCCTCGCCCGTCGCCAGCGCGCCGTTCGCCTCGTCGCTCAGCTCGCGCTGCGCGACCGCGATCGCCTCCTCGGCGACGCGGAACGCCTCCATCGCCGCCGGCACGCCGCAGTAGATCGCAGCCTGCAGCAGCGCCTCCTGGATCTCCTCGGGCGTGCAGCCGTTGCGGATCGCGCCGCGCACGTGGACGCTCAGCTCGTGCGAGCGGTTGAGCGCCGTCAGCATGCCCAGGTTGATCAGGCTGCGCTCGCGCCGGGCGAGGCCGGGTCGCGACCAGACCGCGCCCCAGCAGTACTCGGTGACGAGCTCCTGCATCGGCCGCGAGAACTCGCTCGCCCCGGCCAGCGCGCGCGCGACGTGCGCCTCGCCGAGCACCTCGGCGCGGGTCCGGCGCCCGCGCTCGAAGAGCTCGCCGGACGTCTCCCCGTCAGTCATCGTCATTCCCCCCCAGGAGCCCTTGCTCCTCGCCGATCTGCGAGAACGCCATGCGCGCCGCCTGGCGCACGTGGAACATCGCCGCGTCGGACGCGGCCTGCGGATCGCGGCGCTCGACGGCCGCGACGATCGCCCCGATCTCGATCACGGACTGCTGCGGCCGGTTCGGCGCATGCAGCGAGGCCGCGCGCAGCACCGCGACCCGCGCCTGCAGGCCCTCGATGATCTGGCGGATCGTGGCGTTTCCCGCGCCGTCGAAGAAGACCTCGTAGAAATGGCCCTTGGCAGCCAGCAGGCCGCGGGGATCATTCGCCTCGGCGCTGCGCTCGACGACGCGCAGCGCGCGCTTGAGCGCCGCGACCTGGTTGTTGCTGGCGCGCTCGGCGAGCTCCCGGGCGGCCGCGCCCTCGAGCAGGGCGCGCACCTCGTAGACCTCGGCGGCCTCCTTCCACGACGGCACCGCGACGATCGCGCCCTTCTGCGGAATCGTGCGCACGAGCCCCTCGGCGGCGAGCTGGCGCAGCGCCTCGCGGATCGTCGTGCGCGAGACGCCGAGGCGCTCGATCAGCTCGCGCTCGACGAGCCGCTGGCCCGGGCGCAGGCGCATCTCGACGATCTCGCGCCGCAGGATGTCGGAGACCTGCTCGCGCAGCGGCGCGGCGACGCGCTCGACCTGCGATGCGAGATCGCTCGGCTCGGGCGTCTGATCGATGCCGTCGGAGGCCGCGGGACGGTCGATCGGGAGCGTCATCGCGCGTTCCTCGACATGCCTGCTCCGCTTCGCCTCATCGCGAGTCGCTCCTGATCCGCGTCGTCGCGAACCCGTAGGATGGCCATTCCGTCCGTCTGACAGATCGTCATACAATCTGTCCCGGCCGGGACTGTGGACGACGACAGCCGGAATGTCAAGCCGACGTGTCCGACGCGGGACAGGGAACGGGGCATCGTGGAGAGGTTCGGAGGCAGGGTCGCGCTCGTCACGGGCGGCGCGAGCGGCATCGGCGCGGCGGTCGTCGCCCGGCTCGCCGGCGAGGGCGCGAGCGTCGTCCTCGTCGACTCCGACGGCGACGGCGCCGAGGCAGTCGCACGCGCCACGCCCGGCGAGGTGCTCGCCGTGCAGGCCGACGTCTCCGACGAGGCGGCGGTCGCAGCCTCCGTGCGCGCGGGCGCCGAGCGCTACGGCCGCATCGACCACTTCCATCTCAACGCCGGCATCGCGGGCGCGCCGGTGCCGTTCGCCGAGACGACGGCCGACGACTTCGACCGCGTCATGGCGGTCAACGTGCGCGGCATCTTCCTCGGCCTGCGCGAGGCCTTCCGGCAGTACGAGGCCCAGGGCAGCACCGGCGCGATCGTCACGAGCGCCTCGATCTGCTCCTTCGGCGGCGGTGCCGACATCGCCGCCTACCACACGAGCAAGCACGCGATCCTCGGCCTGATGCGCTGCGCGGCCGTGGCCGGCGGGCCGCTCGGCATCCGCGTCAACGCGATCGCGCCCGGCATCGTGCCGACGAACCTGCTGCCCGCGGTGGCGACGTCGGGCGCCGGCACGGCCGGGACGAGCGCCCGGGCGCTGCTGGCGCCGCTGCGCCGCGCCGGCGAGCCCGCCGAGATCGCCGCGGTCGTCGCCTTCCTGCTCAGCGACGAGGCGTCGTTCGTGAGCGGCAGCGTCTACTCGGTCGACGGCGGCGCGATCGCCGTCAACCCCGTGCGGCCGTACGCGGATGCGCCGAGCTAGGCGCCGCCGGCGAGCACGCGCGCAGAGACGCCGCCGGCGACCACGCCGAGCACGGCGAAGACCGCCCGGCTCCACACGCCGGCGTGGTCGATCAGGACGGCGTGCAGGATCAGGGCGATCACGAGGCCGGCGGTCATCCCGATCAGCTGCCTGAGACGGAGCCGCCGGGCGCGCATCGCGAGGCGGTCGGAGTCCTCCGTTCCCGCCGGCGCGCAGCGGCGGCACCGACGACGCTCGCCCCCGCGGCCGGGCTCCCGACGCGGCGCCCCGTCCTCACGCCAGCGCCCGGACGACGTCGTCGAGGCGGATCGGCAGGCGGCGGAAGCGGTGGCCCGTCGCGTGGTGCACCGCGTTCGCCACCGCCGCCGCCGTGCCGACGATGCCGATCTCGCCGATGCCCTTCGTCCCCATCGGGTTCAGGTGCGGGTCGTCCTCGTCGACCGACAGCACCTCGATCTCGCCGAAGTCGGCGTACGTCGGGAGGTGGTAGCCGGCGAGGTCGCGGTTGAGGAAGTCGCCGTAGCGCGCGTCGAGGATCGTCTCCTCGAGCAGCGCCATGCCGAGGCCCATCGTCATGCCGCCGATGAACTGCGAGCGCGCGGTCTTCGGGTTGACGATGTGCCCGGTCGCGAACACGCCGAGCGCGCGGGGCACGCGGATCTCGCCGCTGTCCGTGTTCACGCGCACCTCGACGAACTGCGCTCCGAAGCCGTGGCGCGCGTACTCCTCGTCGGCCTCGACGTCCTCGGTGGTGTCGGCATGCGCATCCGCGCCGGTGCCCGCGAGCAGCTCGCGACAGGCCTTGACGACGGCCGAGCCCCACGAGCCGGTGCCCATCGAGCCGCCCGCGACGGGCCCCCTGGGGAGCCGCGAGTCGCCGAGCACGACGCGCACCCGGTCGGGAGGCACGGCGAGCGCATCGGCGGCGATCTGCGTCAGCACCGTGCGCGCGCCGGTGCCGATGTCGGCGGCCGCGACCGCGACGACGTAGCTGCCGTCGGGCTCGCGGCGGGCGCGCGCCTCCGAGGGCCGCCGCCGCGCGGGGTAGGTCGAGGACGCGACACCCACCCCGGTCAGCCAGGCGCCGTTGCGGCGCGCCGCCGGCTGCGGCGCGCGGTCGACCCAGCCGAAGCGCTCGGCGCCGGTGCGCAGGCAGGCGATCAGGTTGCGGCTCGAGAACGGGTTGCCGCTCTCGGGATCCTCGCGCGGCTCGTTGCGCACGCGCAGCTCGATCGGATCGATCCCGCACGCCAGCGCGAGCTCGTCCATCGCCGACTCCAGCGCGAACATGCCGGGACACTCGCCCGGTGCGCGCATCCACGACGGCGTCGGCACGTCCAGCGCGACGAGCCGATGGCTCGTCACGCGGTTCGGCGACGCGTACATCATCCGCGTCGGCACGGCCGTCTGCTCGGCGAACTCGGTCAGCGTCGAGGTCTGCTCGACGACGTCGTGCGCGATCGCCGTGAGCGCGCCGTCGCTCGTCGCACCCAGCCGCAGCCGCTGGATCGTCGGCGTGCGGTAGCCCGTCAGCGCGAACATCTGGCGCCGCGTCGTCGCGAGCTTGACCGGCCGCCGCGCAACCTGCGCCGCGAGCGCCGCCACGATCGCGTGCGGCCGCGGCGTGCCCTTGGAGCCGAAGCCGCCGCCCACGTGCGGGGCGATCACGCGCACCTGCTCGGGAGCGAGCCCGAACGCCTTCGCGATCGCGTCGCGGGCCGGCGAGGCACCCTGCGTCGAGTCGTACAGCACGAGGCTGCCGTCGGCGTTCCAGACGGCGATCGTCGCGTGCGGCTCCATCGGGTTGTTGTGCAGGTGCGGCGTCTCGTAGGTCTCGTCGACGAAGGCAGCCGCATCCGCGAGACCGGCCTCGAGGTCACCCTCGCTCGTGTCCGTCGGGAAGCTCGGATTGACCTTGGAGGGCTTGTAGAGCCGCGGGTGGTCACGGCGCAGCAGCACGTCCGGGACCTGCTCCGAGTAGCCGAGCGTGACGAGCCCGGCGCCCTGCTGCGCGGACTCGAGCGTCTCGGCCACGACGGCGGCGACGATCTGGCCGCGGTAGTGGACGCGGCTCGACTGCAGCACCGACAGCTCGCCGTCGGCGCCGCTCAGGCGCGGCGCGTTCTCGTGCGTGACGACGGCGACGACGCCGGGGAGGGCGAGCGCCTGCTCCACGTGCAGCGCGATGATCTCGCCGCTCGCGACGGTCGCCTGCACGAGCGCCGCATGGGACATGTCGTCGCGCTCGTACTCGGCTGCGTAGAGCGCCTCGCCGGTGACCTTCTCGCGGCTCTCGACGCGGTCGAGCGAGGCGCCGACGGCGCGCTGCGTGACGGCCATCAGGACGCCCGCGCGATCTCGGCCAGGGTCGAGACGATCAGGTTGCGCGCGAGCGGCAGCTTGTAGGCGTTGTCGCGCAGCGGTCGCGCCTCCGCGAGCACGGCGTCGGCGGCGCGCGCGAACGTCTCCTCGCGCGCCGGCTCGCCGAGCATCGCCGTCTCGGCGCGCAGCGCGCGCCAGGGCTTGTGGGCGACGCCGCCGAGCGCCAGGCGCACGCCGCGCACGCGGCCCTCCTCGACGTCGAGCACGGCGGCGAGCGACACGACGGCGAACGCGAACGAGGCGCGCTCGCGCACCTTGACGTAGCGCGACGCGGCTGCGAACTCGAGCCGCGGCAGCTCGACGGCGACGATCAGCTCGCCGTGCTCGAGCACGCTGTCGCGCTCCGGTGCGTCGCCGGGCAGGCGGTGAAAGTCGACGAGCGGCACGCTGCGCTCGCCGGCGGGTCCCGCCAGGTGCACGACGGCGTCGAGCGCCGCGAGCGCGACGGCCATGTCCGAGGGGTGCGTCGCCACGCACTGCTCCGACCAGCCGAGGATCGCGAGGTTGCGGTGCTCGCCATCGCGGGCCGGGCAGCCCGAGCCGGGCTCGCGCTTGTTGCAGGGCTTGCCGACGTCCTGGAAGTACTCGCAGCGCGTGCGCTGCAGCAGGTTCCCGCCGGTCGTCGCGAGGTTGCGCAGCTGCCCGGAGGCGCCGTGCAGGAGCGCGGACGCGAGCAGGCCGTAGCGCTCGCGCACGAGCGGGTGCGCGGCGAGCGCGGCGTTGGTCACGGCGGCCCCGATGCGGATGCCGCCGGCGGCGGTCTCCTCCACCCCGCCGAGCGGCAGGCGCGTGACGTCGACGAGCAGACGCGGCGCCTCGACGCCGAGGCGCATGAGGTCGACGAGGTTCGTGCCGCCGCCGAGGAACTTCGCCTCGGGCGCCTCGGCCACGAGCGCGATCGCGCCCGCCGCGTCGCGCGAGCGCTCGTAGGCGAACGGCCTCATCCGCCCGCCTCGAGGATCGCCGGGACGAGGTTGGCGTAGGCGCCGCAGCGGCAGAGGTTGCCGCTCATGCGCTCGCGGACCTCCGCGGCCGTGAGCAGCACTGCGCCCGCGGTCACGGCGCTCGGCGCGCCCTCCGCCAGCTCGCTCAGCATGCCGAGCGCCGAGCACAGCTGACCGGGCGTGCAGTAGCCGCACTGGAACGCGTCGTGCTCGATGAACGCGCGCTGCAGCGGATGCAGGTTCTCGCCTTCCGCAAGGCCTTCGACCGTCGTCACCTCGGCGCCGTCGTGGGCGACCGCGAGGGCGAGGCACGAGTTGGCGCGCCGCCCGTCGATGAGCACCGTGCAGGCGCCGCACTGCCCGTGATCGCAGCCTTTCTTGGCGCCCGTGAGGCCCAGGTGCTCGCGCAGCAGATCGAGCAGCGACGTGCGCGTGTCGACGAGCACGCGCCGCTCGGCGCCGTTGACCCTGAGCGTCAGGGACGCGTGCACCGGCGGATCGGAGGAGACGGGGACGGCCACGGCAGCGAGTACCCGAGCGACCTGAGCGCAAACGCCGCACGGCGCGGGTCAGGCGCGAGCCGCGAACGACCGCGAGCCACGCGCTCCATGCACGGTGGGGGCCTGAAACCGATCGTGCACGCACCGGTGCGAGGATCCGAGCCGTAGCGGGCGTGCACGGATCGGGGTCTGACCCAACTCGTGCAATGCCGCAGCGGCGGGCAACGCGCGCCGAACCGAGCAGGCCACGCCCGCCCTCTCCCCTACGGCGTGAGCGCCACCGCGGCCTCCGGCGTCGCGACGCGGAAGCTGAAGCTCTCCTCGAGGTAGAGGGTTACGGCGTCCCCGCCGTGGCTCTCGTAACCGACCGAGATGTCCTCGCCGGACTCGAACAGGAAGTCACCGCCGCGCATGCTGACGACGACCGCGCCCTCGACGCCGGGCGCCCACACGAGCGGCCCGCCGAGGATCTTGCGGAGGTGGTCGAGCAGGAGCCAGCCACCGTCCTCGGTGCTCTCGAGCACGAGCTCGTGGGCCGCCGGGCCGAGCGCCATGCCGTAGGGGCCGTCGATGCCCGCGCCGAGCAGCAGCTCGATCGCCTTCGCGACGTGGCGCGGATAGCGGTTGCAGTCCTTGCCGAGCGGGATCGCCGTGTGCGTCGAGGCCTGCGCGATGCCGACGATGCCCGAGGCCTCGAAGCCGTGGAACACGGCGGCGTTCTCGGCCGCGGCGAGCGCGTGCGCGGCCTCGTCGAGGTCGTCGAAGTCGGTGTCCTCGGCGCCGCGGTCGGAGTCGGCGAGCTCGGCTCGCAGGACATCGAACGGAGCCCGTAGCTCGACGAGCGGCAGCACGCGGCGCTGCGCCGCGGTGATGCGCGGAAAGGGCGCGTCGAGCGCCGCGATGCGACCGAGGTTCGTGGCCGAGTGCTGCCAGCCGAGCGGCCCGGCGAAGTCGACGAGCTTGCGCGCGGCCAGCGCGGGCACGAGCCGCTCGCGCGCCTCCTCGTCGATGCGCGCCCACGACTCCTCGGTGATCGGCGCGTGCTCGCGCAGGAGATGGCTCACGATGCTGCCCCCTTCAGGCTGCCGAGACCGAGCGACGCGCCAGACTCCGTCGCGCCGCGCGCGGACGCGCCCTCGACGGCCGCCTCCTCGGCGGCCTCGCCGTGCTCGACGATGTCACCGTCCTGGAAGAGGATGCCCTGCGCGATCTCGCGCCACAGCGGGACGCGGCGCAGCAGGAACTCCAGATCCATGCAGAAGTGCTTGAACTCCTCGCCCTGCGCGTCGGCCATGATGGCGCGCGCCTCGCGATCGGTCTCGAGGGCGAGGCGCTGCTGGTACCAGCCGATCGCCTCGGCCTCCTCGGTCAGCGACGTGCACAGGCGCGCGAACGTGCGCACCTCGTCGGAGAGCTCGTCGGGCGGCTCGTGGTACTGGTCGGTCGGCATGCGAGGATCTTGCCACGATCCGGGAATTCCCACGCGCGCGGCCGCGTTGGCGACCAGATCGGCCCGGCCCACTCCTGCGGAGCGTCATGTCCCTGCTGCACACGCCCATCACCCTCAGGGACGTCGAGTTCCGCAACCGCGCGTGGGTCTCGCCGATGTGCCAGTACTCCTCGCACGAGGGACTGCCGACGGACTGGCACCTCGTGCACCTCGGCGCGCGGGCGACCGGCGGCGCGGGCTGCGTGATCGTCGAGGCCACGGCCGTCACGCCGGAGGGCCGCATCAGCCCGGACGATTCGGGCATCTGGTCGGACGAGCATGCACGCGCGTTCGAGCGCATCACGCGCTTCCTGAGCGAGCACGGCGCGGTTCCCGGCATCCAGATCGCCCACGCCGGCCGCAAGGCGTCGAACGCCGCGCCCTGGCTCGGCGGCGCGGCGCTCGGCCCGGAGCAGCGCGGCTGGCAGCCGGTCGGCCCGAGCGCGGTGGCCTACGACGAGGGCTGGCACGTGCCGAGCGAGCTGAGCGAGGACGGGATCGGCGCGGTCGTCGCGGCCTTCGCGGAGGCCGCGCGGCGCTCGCACGACGCGGGCTTCCGCCTGCTCGAGATCCACGCCGCCCACGGCTACCTGCTGCACGAGTTCATGTCGCCGCTCGCCAACCTCCGCACGGACGGCTACGGTGGCGACTTCGCCGGCCGCGTGCGCCTCACGCTCGAGGTCGTCGAGGCCGTGCGCGCCGCATGGCCCGCCGAGCTGCCGCTCGCCGTGCGCCTGTCCGCGAGCGACTGGGTCGAGGGCGGCTGGACGCCGGGCGAGTCGGTCGAGCTCGCCAGGCTGCTCGGCCCGCTCGGCGTCGACCTCGTCGACTGCTCGTCGGGCGGACTCTCGCCCGATCAGCAGATCGCGCTCGGGCCCGGCTACCAGGTGCCGTTCGCGGCTGCGATCCGGCGCGACGCGGGCATCGCCACGGGCGCCGTCGGGCTGATCTGCGAGCCGCAGCACGCCGAGGCCATCCTGCAGGCCGGCGAGGCCGACGTCGTGCTGCTCGGCCGCGAGTCGCTGCGCGACCCGTCGTGGCCGCTGCGCGCGGCTGCCGTGCTCGGCGAGGCGAGCGGCGACTGGCCGCCGCAGTACGAGCGCGCGAAGCCGCGCATCCCCGCCCCCGCCCGCTGAGACGGCGCTAGCCCTCGTCGCGGACGACGATCTCGGCGCCCACGCGCACGACGCGCGACCACGGGATGATCGCGTGCCCGTGCACCTTGGCCGTGCGCGGCCCGCCGCTGCCCTTCGTGCCGATCCCGAAGCGCTCGAGGAACCCCGTCTCGCCCGTCGCGAGACCGGTCACGCGCAGGCGGCCGTCGGTCAGCTCGCCCCGCACGTCGTGGATGCGGCCGAGCGAGCGGCCCGACTCCGTCACGACCTTGCGGTTGAGGAGCTCCGAGAGCCGCATCAGGATCCCGGCAGCTTGCCGATGACGCCCGCCCAGCGCTCGTCGCCCCGGTTCAGGCGCAGCTCGGCCGACGTCCGCTTCAGCTCCACGATCGACGTCACCGCGGCGACCTCGCTCCAGGGGACGTGCACCGCGTTGCCCGTGAGCTTCGCGGCCAGCCGTCCGAGGCGCCCCCGCGTGCGCCACGCGTTGCCGCCGACGAGGATCTCGACGACCTCCGGCGAGTCCCCGTCGAGGCCCGCGAACTCGAGGTCGTCGACCTTGCCGCAGTTGCAGCCCTCGCTGTCGACGAGCTGATGGTCGAGCACGCCGAGCGCGATGTCGACCTGTGCCGGCTTGCTCATCCCTGCCCTCCGTTCGTGTACAGCATCAACGGGATGGCGGCGATCGCGATTGCGATGATGACGCCGAAGTAGAGCACTCCGAGCACGTTCGCGAGCCTGCCGTTGACGTGCTCGCCCATGTACGTGCGGTCGTTCGCGATCAGCAGGATCGGCAGGTAGGTCAGCGGCAGCGCGACGACCGAGAAGATGACCGAGTACTCCGTCAGCTTGACCGGGTCGTAGCCCGTCATGACGACGAGCAGCGCGACCGCGAAGATGATCAGCCACGACAGCGTGAAGCGCGACGCGGCCGCCGGGCGCTCCTTCTTGCCCCAGCGCCAGCCGAAGAACTGGGCCGTGTTGTAGGCGCCGGCGAACGACGTCTCGACCGCCGCGCCGCCCACCGCGAAGAGGATCCCGACGAGCGCGAGCAGCAGGCCGGCCTGGCCGAGCTCGTGCTGCGCGGCGAGCGCCGGCGTGCCGAGGAACTCGGGCGTGATGCCGCTCGGCAGGAAGAGCACGGCGGCGACGATCATGAGCGCGAACGAGAGCGTGCCGCCGAGCGCGTAGCCGATGATCGCCGTGACGTTGTTGAGCCTCAGGTCCTTGATGCCCCACTGATCCTCGACCGCGCCCGACGAGTAGAAGTAGACCTCGTACGGCGTCATCGCTGCGCCCAGCAGCCCGACGACGAAGTACAGGTAGACCGAGAGGCTGCCGCCGGCGTGCCGGCCCGGCACGAACCCGTGCGCGACCATCCCCCAGTCCGGATGCAGCTTGATCGCGGCCACGGCGAACACGAGCAGCCCCAGGCCGAGGTAGCCGAAGACGCGCTCGAGCCACTCGAACGGCAGCACCCACGCGGCCGTCGCGAGCATCAGCACCGCGACCGGGATCAGCAGCCGGTAGGGCAGGCCGGAGAGCAGCTGGAAGCAGATCGCGACGCCCCCGACCTCGGCCGCACACGTCATGAGGTTGACGATCTGCGACGAGATCAGCGTCGTGAGGCCGGCGCCGAAGCCCGCGCGCTCGCGCACGAGGTCGAAGACCGGTCGCTTGGAGACGGCGGAGACCCGCCCGCACATCTCCGAGTAGACGATGATCCCCACGACGCCGACGACGATGACCCAGAGCAGCTGGAAGCCGAACGTCGCGCCTGCCTGCGTGTTGAAGACGAGGTCGCCGATGTCGACGAAGCCGCCGATCGCCGACATGATCCCGAGCGCGATCGCGAGGAGGCTCTTGAGGCTCATGCGAGGCTCTTGCTGATCGCGCCGGCGTCGTCGGCCGCCTTCGCGAGCGTGCGCGCGAGCGTCCGCTGCTCGGCCTGCGATGCGCCGCGCAGCCGCTTCAGCTGATCCCGCACCTGGGTCGAGAGCGCGCGCAGTCGCCGGAGCCTGGACTCGAGCGGGGGCTTCGTCCGGGCCGTCGCGAGCGACGAGGCGGCCGACGTCGCCGCCTGCGAGAGGAAGCCGCCGTGCTCGCGCGTGAAGATCGAGGTCGTGCGGCCGTGTACGCCGTCCTGTGCGAGCAGCGCGCCCTCCGCCGCCAGCGACTGCAGTGCGTCCGACCGCTTCGCGAGCGAGTGCGGGCCGAGCGTCCCCGAGCTTCCGCAGCCGGTCAGCGAGAGCGCGACGGCGAGGCAGGAGAGAACGACGCCGGAGCGCATGCCTGCCACGAGACGGGATGCCCCGTTCACACGGACGTGAAACCCGTGCTCCCAGCCCTAGGTCGTGAAGGTCATCAGCGGCGCGCCGAGCAGCTCGACGTCGACCTCGACCCCGAGACCGGGCCCGCTGGGAGCGGCGCCGACGCCGCCGCGGGAGCGCGGCTCGTAGCCCGCGATGTGCTCGTTCGTCCAGTCGTTCATGAACGAGACGGTGAACAGCGCCTCGGGCCGCACGCTCGCGGCGAGGTGGCTGACGGCCGCCGTGACGAGGTCGCCGCCCCACGTGTCCTCGATCGTGAGGCGGATGCCAAGCGTCTCGGCCAGCTCGCGGATCTGTCGTGAGCGCGTGAGGCCGCCGAGCTTCGAGAGCTTGAGGTTGATGGCCTCCATCCCGCCCGCGTGGAACGCGCGCAGGAACGCGGAGGCATCCGTGATGACCTCGTCGAGCACCATCGGCAGCGTCGTCCGCTGGCGCACGTAGAGGCACTCCTCGAGCGTCGGGCAGGGCTGCTCGAAGTAGACGCGGTCGAGGCCCTCGAGCAGGCGCGCAGCGACAACCGCCTCCTGCATGCGCCAGCCGCCGTTGGCATCGGCGATCACGAGGTCATTCACTCGAAGCGCATAAGAGCTACCGTCGAGTGCGAGGAAGGATTCATCGGCATTGGCACCACGCACGACGATTCCGCCCGAGACTTTTGCCGCATCGAACGCATGCAAT
>DASXXY010000018.1:0-4490 GCA_036502805.1 Gaiellales bacterium
CTGCTGCGCGTCGCCGCCGAGCGCGACCCGGAGCTGGAAGGCGCCCGTGGCTGACCCGCGCGGCTTCCTGCAGGTGCAGCGCCGCCTCGGCCCGCTGCGCGCGCCGCTCGAGCGCGTGCGCGACTACCGCGACGTGCACGAGCATGCGCCCGAGGGCGAGGTGCGCGAGCAGGCCAGCCGCTGCATGTCGTGCGGCGTGCCGTTCTGCCACCGCGGCTGCCCGCTCGGCAACCTCATCCCCGACTGGAACGACCTCGTGCACCGCGGCGACTGGCAGGCGGCGAGCGAGCAGCTGCACTCCACGAACAGCTTCCCCGAGCTGACCGGCAAGCTCTGCCCGGCGCCGTGCGAGGAGGCCTGCGTGCTCACGATCAACGACGACGCCGTGACGATCAAGGAGATCGAGTGGGCGATCGTCGAGCGCGCCTGGGAGGAGGGCTGGATCGTCCCGCAGCCCGCCGGCGCGAGCTCCGGGCGCACGGTCGGCGTGATCGGATCCGGCCCCGCCGGCATGGCCGCGGCCCAGCAGCTCGCGCGCGCCGGCCACGCCGTGACCGTCTACGAGCGCGACGACCGGCCCGGCGGCCTGCTGCGCTACGGGATCCCCGACTTCAAGCTCGAGAAGCTCCTGATCGACCGCCGCGTCGACCAGCTCACGGCCGAGGGCGTCGAGTTCGCGTGCGGCGTCGACGTCGGAGGCGACGTGCCGCTCGACGAGCTGCGCGAGCGCCACGACGCGATCGTGCTCGCGACCGGCGCCCAGCGCCACCGCGCGCTCACGCTGCCCGGTGCCGAGCTCGGCGGCGTGCACGTCGCGATGGACTATCTCGTGCAGCAGAACCGGCGCGTCGCCGGCCTGCCGGTGGAGGGCCCCGAGATCAGCGGCCGCGGCCTGCGCGTCGCGATCCTGGGCGGCGGCGACACGAGCGCCGACTGCCTCGGCAACGTGCTGCGCGAGGGCTGCGCCTCCGTCGTCGAGATCGCCCACGGCCCCACGCCGCCGCTGCAGCGCAGCCCGCTCAGGACGTGGCCCGAGTGGCCGTTCCTGATGCGCACCTATCCCGCGCACGAGGAGGGCGGCGAGCGCGAGTGGCAGCTCGCCACGTACGCGCTCGAGGGCGACGCGGGGCACGTCCAGCGCCTGCGCGCCCGCCGCGTCGAGTTCCCCGGCTTCGCCGAGACCGGCGTCCGCCGTCCCGTGGAGACCGACGAGGTCGTGCTCGACGTCGACCTCGTGCTCGTCGCGATCGGCTTCACCGGCGTCGAGGCCGACGATGCCATCTACGGCCAGCTCGGCCTCGAGCTCGGGCCGCGCGCCACCGTGCCGGTCGACGCCGCCTTCGCGACACCGTCGCCCGGGCTCTACGCAGCCGGCGACTGCGTGCGCGGCGCCGACCTGATCGTGCAGGCCATCGCGGACGGCCGTGAGGCCGCGCGCAGCGTCGACCTCGCGCTGCAGGGCGCGAGCGCGCTGCCGAGCCGCGTCGCCGTCTAGCGCATTGCCACTAGCGTTCGAGCGATGTCCGCGCCCGAGGATCCGAAGACCAACCCGCGCGTGCGCATGCGCAAGGAGACGCTCCTCTCCGACGCCTGGTACCTGCTGCGCAGCTTCACGTTCGACTATCGCGGCAACGACGGCGCGTGGACGGAGCAGCGCCGCGAGGTCTACGACCGCGGCAACGGCGCGACGATCCTGCTGCGCGACGCGACGCGCGACACGGTGCTGCTGACCCGCCAGTTCCGCCTGCCGGCGTACCTCAACGGCCACCCGGACGGCATGCTCATCGAGGCGCCTGCCGGCCTGCTCGACGGCGACGATCCCGAGACGGCGATCCGCCGCGAGGCCGAGGAGGAGACCGGCTACCGCGCAGAGGACGTGACGAAGGTCGGCGAGTACTTCATGAGCCCGGGCTCGGTGACCGAGCGCATCGCGTTCTTCATGGCGAGCTACCGCGCCGACGGCCGCATCTCGCGCGGCGGCGGCCTCGCCGGCGAGGGCGAGGACATCGAGGTGCTCGAGGTGACGCTCGCCGAGGCGCTCGCGATGGTCGAGCGCGGCGAGATCGTCGACGGCAAGACCGTGCTGCTGCTGCGCCTCGCGCAGGCCTCGCGCCCGGCCTGAGCGAGCCTGCCGCGCGCGACCGCCGGGGTGCCCTAGCGTCTCCCGGGGTGAGCGCTCCCGAGACCCCCTTCGCCGATGCCGTCGACGCGTTCCTGCGCGAGTCGCCGACCGCGTTCTCGACGCCGGGACACAAGCGCAACCCCGCCGTGATCGGCGACGACGCGCTGCTCGCGAACGACGCGCCGCTGCACGGCGGCGCCGACGACCTGCGCGGCGGCAAGCGCATCCGCGGGCGTGCCGAGGCGCTCGCGGCCACGGCCTTCGGCGCCGACCTCTGCCGCTTCTCCGGCAACGGCTCGACACACCCGAATCAGGCGCTCTGCCTGGCCGTCGCGGGCGACGGCGAGCCCGTCATCGTCTCGCGCTGCTCGCACAAGTCGGTCGCGGCCGGGCTCGTGCTCTCGGGCGCGCGCCCCGTCTGGGTCGCACCGGCCGTCGACGAGGCGCGCGGCGTCGCGCTCGGCCATCCGGTCGAGGCGATCGAGGAGGCGCTCGCGGCCGAGCCGGACGCACGCGCGATCCTGCTCGTCGAGCCCTCCTGGCTCGGCGTCGTCTCGCACGTCGCGCGCATCGCCGAGCTCGCGCACGCGCGCGGCATTCCGCTGATCTGCGATCAGGCCTGGGCCGGCCACTTCGGCTTCCATCCCGACGTGCCGGCCTCCGCGCTCGCGCTCGGCGCCGACGCGGTGGCGATCTCGACGCACAAGGCGCTGACGTCGTTCACGCCCGGCGCGGTGCTGCTCGCGCGCGACAGCGGCTTCCTCGACCTCGGTCGCCTCGACGCCGCCTTCGACGTGCTCGAGACGACGAGCCCCTCGGCCAGCCTGTTCGGCTCGATCGATCGCGCGCGCGCGCTGCTCGAGGAGCGCGGCCGCGAGCTGCTCGGCAACGCCCTCGGTATGGCGGCGCTGGCGCGCGAGCTGATCGGAGCGATCGACGGCGTGCAGCTGCTCGACGACAGCGTGCTCGCGCAGCCGTCGGTGGGCGCGCGCGACCCGCTCAAGCTGATCATCGACCTGAGCGCGACGCTGGCCGACGGGATCGCGGTCGACCGCACGCTCAACGAGCTCGGGATCCGCCTCGAGGGCGCCGACCGCCGCACCGTCGTGCCGCTGCTCACGATCGGCGACGACGAGGCGCGCGTGCGTGCGCTCGCAGCCGCGCTCGCGAGCGCGATCGACGCCCACCGCGGCGAGCTGCGCGAGCCCCCGCGCATAGCCACGTCGTGGCGCACGCTCCACGACCAGGCGATGACGCCGCGCCACGCGTTCTTCTCCCCGCGCGAGCGCGTGCCGTTCGACCAGGCGGTCGGGCGGGTCAGCGCCGAGCTGATCGCGCCGTACCCGCCCGGCATCCCCGCGCTCGCGCCCGGGGAGATCGTGAGCGCCGAGCTCGTGGCCGCCCTGCAGGGCGAGGCAGCGGCCGGGACGCGCATGGCAGGAGTGTCAGACACAACCCTTGCCACACTTTTCGTAGTGGTCTAGACAACCCTGGTACGCTCGCCCGGGTGTGGCGGGCAGGGATTGCGGCGGTGCTGATCGTGGGTCTCACGCTGCCCGCAACCGGACGCGCCGACACGCCTCCGGGCTACCGGGCCGTCGGGCCGCCCGCGCCGCTCGGTGCGCTCGCGTTCGCCGGCGACGGGACGATCTACGGCACGGTCGACGCGAGCACGCAGCCCGTCTCGAGCGCGAACGCCGTGGCGCTCTGGCGCAGCAGCGACCACGGCGCCACGTGGAGCGCGGTCTACCGCATGCCGTTCGGCTCCCACCTCGACGTCGCGCAGGTATCGCCCGCCGATCCCGGCACCGTCTACGCCTACGTGGCCCAGGACGTCAACGGCGTCCAGCAGAGCGTCGTCCGCATCGACGTGCGCGCGAACAGGGCCGTGCCGCTCCCGTTCCGCGTCCTGCTCGGGGTGGATGCCGCGGGCACCGCCTATGGCCGCCAGGACCTGCAGGCCGGCCCGGCACTGATCCGCTGTCCTGTCACAGCCGATGCATGCCAGCGCGTGGCGGGCGCTCCCGCCTACGCGGCGCACGCCGTCGTCGACCCGCTCTCGCGCGGCGTGCTGGCCGCGGCGTCGACGACCGCCAACGTGACGTCGCTCGAGCTGAGCACCGACGGCGGCGCGACGTGGACGCAAGGCGTTCGCCTGGACTACGGCGGCGTCGTGTTCGGCGGTCCGTCCCCGCGCACGCTCTACTCGAGGACGCGCGACCAGCTCTACGTCTCGCACAACGCCGGACTGACCTGGTCGGACGCGCACCCCGCGGCCGTCACCGCGCCGATCATCGCCGGCGCGCATCCGTCCGCCGTGTTCAACAGCACGTTCGGCAGCTCCGCGCTGGTCACGGCCGACGAGGGC